>JALOMS010000369.1 GCA_025455345.1 Thermoflexibacter sp.
AAAAGCAAGGCAATTCAGAATATGCGAAAGCTGTAAGTGATGAGGTGGTGATTTGCTCTTTTATGCCCGATGATTTTGAGCAGGTCTTAGAAAAAAATCCAAGCATAGCCCTCAAACTTACCAAAAAAGTAGGAGCAGAGTTGCGAACCTTACAAATAAGATACAACGACCTCATTTTTAAAGATGTAAGAACACGTTTGATTAATTTTTTGATAGATTTCTCTAACAAAAATGGAAAAAAAGATAGCAATAGCATTTATATTAAAAACTTTCTTACGCATCAAGATATTGCAGATATAATTGGAGCAACTCGCCAAACAGTTACTTCTCTGCTCAACGAGTTTGAAAAAGAGGAGAAAATCTACTACTCGCGCTCAAAAATTACTATCCCTGACATAAATAAATTACTGGTTTAGCACATTTTATATTAACTCAAAATGACATTAGCATCATGAATATGTTTAAAGTATTTTTTACCTTTTTTCTAATAACCATCTCTTTTCTCACTTATGCCCAAAAAGTGCGCCCACAATCTGAAGATGATTTTTATCAGATTCGCACGATTCCTATTCCCGAAGGTGTGGAGTTAGAGGTGGGCGGTTTGGCTACCATGCCTGACGGTCGCTTGGGCGTGAGTACGCGCAGGGGCGAGGTTTGGATAGTGGACAATCCGTACATGATGGGCGGTTCACAGCCCTATTTTACCAAGTTTGCAAGTGGCTTACACGAAGTTTTAGGGTTGGCGTACAAAGACGGTGCTTTTTACTGCACGCAAAGGGGTGAACTCACCAAGTTGGTAGATACAGACGGAGACGGGCGCGCTGATATTTATGAACCCGTTTATCAATTTGAGTTAAGTGGGAACTACCACGAATATGCCTACGGACCTATTTTTGACAAAAATGGCGATATGTACGTAACCTTGAACGTGGCGTGGGTAGGTTATGGTGATGGTTTGGGTAAGTGGCATGGGTGGCTCTTAAAAATTAGTCCTGACGGCTCTATGCAACCGATTGCAACTGGCTTGCGCTCTCCTGCTGGCTTCACACTGAACAGTGCAGGAGATGTTTTCTATGCTGAAAATCAAGGAGATTGGGTAGGTTCGGGCAGGGTTACACACTTAGAAAAAGGCGATTTTGCGGGCAATGCAGGTGGCTTAAATTGGACAAAAGAACCTGAATCGCCCATTAAACTCACCAAAGAAGACTTGAAAGTGGTGGATACAGGCGAACCTATGCACGAAGCGGCAAAAAAACTTGCCTCTATCAAACTTCCTGCGGTGTGGTTTCCACACACACTCATGGGCATTTCCACTGCTGATATTTTGGAAGATACGACCAAAGGTGCATTCGGACCCTTTGCAGGGCAGTATTTTGTGGCAGACCAAGGTCATTCCAAAATCATGAGAATGAGTTTGGAAAAGGTCAAAGGTAAGTACCAAGGGGCGTGTTATCCTTTCAGAGAGGGCTTTGCTTCGGGGCTTTTGCGCTTGCGCTGGGGGCATGACGGCTCTCTGTTTGGGGGCATGACGAGCAGAGGTTGGGCAAGCACAGGCAAGGCAATGTACGCACTACAACGTTTGGAATGGACAGGAACTACCCCTTTCGAAATCAAAACTATCCAAGCAAAACCCGATGGTTTCGAGGTGGATTTTACGCTTCCAGTGGACAAAAAAATGTTGCAAAATGCTATGAATTACCAAGTTACAAGTTTTACCTACAAGTATCACCACGAATACGGTAGCCCTATCATCAACCAACAGACTTGCAACATCAAAGGCATTATTGTAAGTGAAGATGGCAAAAAGGCAAGGCTGGTCATAGATGGATTGAGAGAAGGTTATATCCACGAAGTAAAAATTAATAACCTTGCTACTGCGGAGGGCGCAGGTTTGCTACACGATGTAGGGTATTATACGCTCAATGCAATTCCTGATGGTGAAAAAGCAGTTCTGACAGCAAGTCAAATGGCTCATAATCACCAAGCTATGGCTAAAACAGAAACAAAAACCACTACAAAAACACCTACCAAAGTAGCGGAAACAAAAAACGTAAAAAATCTAACCCAAATGCCCGTTTCTTGGGGACAGCCCGACCAAGTGCTAACCGTTGGGACGAAGCCCAACTTGAATTATAGTGTGAAAGAATTACAAGTGAAGGCGGGGAGCAAGGTAAAATTAGTATTTAACAATAATGACGATATGACGCATAACTTGGTGATAGTGAAGCCCAATACGGCAACAGAAATAGGCAAAGCGGCAGAAAACTTGGGTTTGGATGGCACAAAACTAAACTACGTTCCTAATTCTGCTAACGTATTGTTTCACACGAAGTTACTGCAACCCAATAGTTCAGAAGCTATTTATTTTATAGCTCCCACAGAAGCGGGAACTTATACGTATGTATGCACCTACCCAGGTCATGCGAGCGTAATGCAAGGGGTGTTGAAGGTAGTGAAGTGAAAAAAGAAATATTTTGTAATAAAAAAAGGCAATCCATTGAAGGAGTGCCTTTTTTGTTATACTAAAAATTAATTGGCTTTAGGTCAGAAATTTGTCAGACACCTTCGAGGTGTCTGACAAATTAATAAAAATAGATACATGTTTTTATTGTAAAATACGCTTTAGCGTGTTATGTTCCTTATCAGACACCTACACACCCTAAAAAGATATGCTAAAATATTGCTCATAAACTTATATTTATCTTCTTGATTTCCTAATATTTACAAAAAAATCAGAAAAAAAACTATTAAATGTTGTAACTTTAAATGTTTTGACTTACCTTTGTAACGAATTCGCAGTATAAAATTAAATAAACCTTTGAGGGTTAAAGATTTAAGCCACAAAGGTTTTATTTATGAATAAATAAGCGTTATAACATTTTTTGTTTAAACTTTTAATGAATTTAATTTAAAAAAAGATGAGAAAACTAATTTTATTTTTTGTATTATTTATTGGCTCAAATTTGGTAGCTTCTGCTCAAACAACTAATTGGGCATTAGATGCTTCTCACTCTTCTGTACAGTTCAATGTCAGTCATTTAGTAATATCTGAAGTTACAGGAAAGTTTGGCAAATTTGAAATCTCTGTACAATCAGACAAGGCTGACTTTACAGACGCAAATATTTCTTTTACAGCAGAAGTAAACAGTATAGATACTGATAATGAAGACAGGGATAAGCACTTAAAAAGTGATGATTTCTTTGGTGCAGAGAAGTTCCCTCAAATCAAATTTGTAGGAAAATCTTTGAAAAAAGTAAAAGGCAATCAATATAAACTTACTGGAGAGCTTACGATTAGAGATGTAACCAAAACAGTTATCTTAGATGTAATATATGGCGGTACAGTGATAGATCCTTGGAAAAATACCAAAGCAGGGTTCAAAATTGTAGGGAAAATCAATCGTAAAGAATATGGATTGAAGTGGAATGTTCTCACAGAGGCAGGTGGTGCGGTAGTAGGCGAAGAGGTTGAGTTAGTGGTAAAGATAGAGTTAGCTAAAAAATAACTATACTTGTCTTAGATTTTTAGAAAGATTTTCTGAATCTTATTAATTGGATAGGATTTAGAAAATCTTTTACATTTATTGTTGCAACTTTATATGTGATTTTGATGTTTGATTGTCTAAATGCTTAATGATGTTTTATGAATGAATAATTACTCAAAATACTTTATGAAAATAGAAGAAGCTATACAAGGGAAATTTCGCAATGAAAGGCATAAATTAGGTGTAAATCTGATTTATACTTCCAATTGGTATATGGACAAGTTAAATTGTATTTTTAAGACCGAAGACATTACTCACCAACAATTTAATATCCTTCGGATTTTGAGAGGAGCTTATCCCAAACCTGTGTCTGTCAAATATATACGAGAGCGAATGTTAGACAAGATGTCTGATGTTTCGCGTATTGTAGAAAAACTAAGAGAAAAGGGCTATCTGAGCCGACTGGAATGTCCAAACGATAGGAGAAATGTAGATATTACAATTACCGAACAAGGATTGGCAGAGCTACAAAAATTAGATACATTGATAGAACCTTTAGAGCGTTTGTTTGATGTCTTCTCTCCCTTGGAAATCAATATGTTCAATGAATTATTGGACAAGATGCGGACTCATAATCAAGCAAAATAAATGCGTTAAATTTTGTAAAATCATTAATAACACAAACAAATGTTTAACTTTGCTTGTTAGCTTCTTATACAAAAATATCAAACTTTTATACAAAGTTATTATGAAAAATCTATTTACTTATTTTACTCTAATAGCCGTAGTCATGCTTTCCGCTTGCATGGGTGGTGGCTCGACCAAAACACGTCCAGTGGCTTTAGCAAGCGCGGCAGCTAATGATATGAATGATGCAGAAAAACAAAAAATCTATGATTTTAAAATCAAGACCTTAGATGGCAAAAAAGAAATCAAACTTTCCGAATTTAAGGGAAAAAAGATGCTTCTCGTCAATGTAGCCTCCAAGTGTGGATATACTCCTCAATACACCGAACTCCAACAATTGCATGAGCAGTATGGAGACAAGGTAGTTATTTTAGGATTTCCTTGCAATGATTTTATGGGGCAGGAACCTGGTTCTTCGGAAGAAATTGCTTCTTTCTGTAAATTGAACTATGGGGTTACTTTCCAATTATTTGAAAAAGTTTCTGTAAAAAAAGGAGACGCACAACACCCATTGTATAAGTGGTTGTCTTCTAAAGACTTAAACGGGTGGAATGAAGAAGCTCCGGGTTGGAATTTCTCTAAATACCTTATCAGCGAAAAGGGAGAATTACTCAAATATTATCCTTCGAAGGTAAAACCAATGAGCGAAGAAGTATTAGCCGCAATTAAGTAAAAATATTAGCCGTAATAGTAGGCAAGTTTACTTTTAAATTGGTCTCTTCTCAAGTGGTAAAATGTGGCGCATTTGTGCTAAAAGTCCCAAACTTTTTAGAAAGTTTGGGGCTTTTACTTAGAATATTGAACAATAAATACACAATATCGAACTCCGAATGTCGAATACTGAATGTCGAATTAGTAGCCCAAGACACTTCCCAGTCATTTTCTGTTTCTTTCATTACAACTTCTTAGACTTCTGCAAATGCTTAATGATTGCTTGCCTTAGAGAATCTCCACCCCAAGCGCAGAAGCCACCTATACTACCATCTGCGTTTTTCTTGTAACAAATTGTAGTAAAGTTCGTTGAGATTCTATGGAGTTTTTATTAGTTTTGCTAAAATAATTTTCGATTTATGCTGACATTAGACCAACTCAACCCAACTCAAATTTACTCTTATGCAGATTATTTGACTTGGCAATTTTCGGAAAGAATAGAATTATTGAAAGGCTATGCCCGCCAAATGTCTGCACCAAATAGGTTTCATCAAACCCTTTCTATTAATTTGGCGAGGGAAATCGCTTATGCTTTCAAAGGGCATGAGTGTCGGGTTTT
>JALOMS010000007.1 GCA_025455345.1 Thermoflexibacter sp.
ATTTAAAAGACATGAAAATTAATGAGCCTATTGGGTTGCTTACAGGTTCTGCACCCGTAGAGTCAGATGTTACCATAGGAACAGGACAGTTACCAATTCGTGAAATTATCCGCGAAATCGCCAATATGAATGGACGAATGATGTATATAGAAGATGAGTCTTCGCGCTCCGTCCAACAGATTCCCAATAGCATTAGATTTCTAAAAGGATTAAAATGAGTGTGTTTTTGAAGTAAAATAGCAAACATTCAACAAATCTTTTTACAAATCGATAGGAAGTATTAATTTTGCAAAAAATTTAATTGTTCATTCGTAACTGTACAGAATAAGATGGGAAGAGCATTTGAAGCCCGCCGCTCGCGCAAAGAGAAAAGGTGGGATATGATGTCAAAGACATTTACCAAATACGGTCGTGAAATAGCCATTGCAGTCAAACAAGGTGGCGCAGACCCAGAAATTAACGCTCGCTTGCGTATGGTTGTCCAAAACGCTCGCCAAGCAAATATGCCCAAAGACCGTATAGAAAATGCCATAAAAAAGGCATCTTCTAAAGAAGAAGGTAATTTTGAGGAGATTGTCTATGAAGGATACGGTCCTCATGGCGTAGCGGTATTGGTAGAGTGTGCTACTGACAACCCTACACGCACAGTAGCGATGGTTCGTATGCACTTTAACCGTTCCAATGGCTCACTGGGCAAGTCAGGCTCTTTGGATTTCATTTTCCAGCGAAAAGGTATATTCACAATTTCGTCCCAAGGAGTCAATAAAGATGATTTGGAGTTAGAATTAATAGATTTTGGCTTAGAAGAAATATATGATGGGGACGAGGGTAATTTCGTAGTCCAAACTTCTTTTACGGACTTTGGCATTATGCAAAAGGCATTAGAAGATAAAAAAATCAATGTTATCAATGCCAAATTAGCCCGTATTCCTTTGAGTACTGCCACACTGAATGATGAACAAGCAGAGGAGATATTAGACTTGATAGACAAGTTCGAAGAGGAAGACGATGTGCAAGCCGTTTATCATAATATGGTGTAGAACATGACACAAGAACGCTACATTCAAAGAGGCGTTTCTGCCTCCAAAGAAGATGTGCATAATGCAATCAAGAACTTAGATAAAGGCTTATTTCCTAAAGCTTTTTGTAAAATAGTACCTGATTTGCTCACTGGAGATGAGTCTTACTGCTGTGTGATGCACGCCGACGGTGCGGGGACAAAGTCCTCTTTGGCATATATGTATTGGCGAGAAACGGGGGACATATCTGTTTGGAAAGGCATAGCACAAGATGCTATTGTGATGAATCTCGATGACCTGCTCTGTGTGGGTATTACCAATAATATTTTGTTATCCTCGATTATTAACCGAAACAAAAGCTTGATTTCTGGGGAGGTCATTTCAGCAATTATTGCTGGTACGGAGGAGGTATTGGCTATGCTAAGGGAACAAGGCATAGGTATTTATAGCACAGGAGGCGAAACGGCAGACGTAGGCGACTTGGTAAGGACTGTAACCGTAGATAGCACAGTCGTTGCAAGGGCAAAGCGGAGTGAAGTTATTGCAAACGAGCATATTAGAGAAGATGATGTCATTGTAGGGCTTGCCTCGTTTGGACAGGCAAGTTACGAAAATGAGTACAATGGTGGTATGGGTAGCAATGGGCTTACTTCGGCAAGACATGATGTTTTTCATAAAGTATTGGCAGGTAGGTATCCTGAAAGTTTTGATGCAAGTATTCCTTCTGATTTGGTATATTCAGGAAATAGACATTTGACAGAAAAATATAAGAATTTGCCCTTAGATATAGGTAAATTGGTGCTTTCGCCTACGCGTACCTATGCACCTATTATGAAAAAAATATTTGAAAATCATCGACAGCATATTCATGGACTGGTGCATTGTAGTGGAGGCGCACAAACTAAAATCTTGCATTTTGTTGATAATCTGCATATTGTCAAAGACAATCTTTTCCCTTGCCCTCCTTTATTTGAGCTAATACAACAAGAAAGTGGCACAGATTGGAAAGAAATGTATAAGGTATTCAACATGGGGCATCGCATGGAAATCTATCTTCCAGAAAAATATGCCATAGACCTTATCCAAATAGCTTCAGATTTTAATGTAGAGGCACAGGTAATTGGTTGGGTGGAAAAATCTTCTACAAAAAAACTTACTATAAAAAGCGAATTTGGTGAGTTTGTGTATTAAATAGTCAAGCCATAATTCCAAAAGAAATTAGATAGATAACTCTCGCAAATAGGGCGCAGATGCTTGTGCGCCCATGCGTGTTACAGAAATAGCCGACGCCTTACACGCAAAGTGGCAAGCCTCTCTCCAGCTCAATCCCTTAGCCAAAGCAACAGCAATTGCTCCATTGAACACATCTCCAGCCGCCGTGGTGTCTATGGCTTCTACTTTGGGTGTAGGAATGATTCCCTCACAATTATTGGCTAAAACAAAAGCTCCTTGTGCGCCCATAGTAATGATTACATTTTGTACTCCCCATGATTGTAACTTCCTTGCCGCTAAAAGCGCACTATTTTCATCTATTACTTTTATATTGGTAAGAATTTCTGTTTCTGTTTCATTAGGAGTAATTAGAAACAAATCTTCATAAATACTTAGGGGTAAGACTTGGGCTGGAGCAGGATTAATGATGAGTTTTTTACCCTTTTTGCGAGCAGTCGTAGCTATTTTGGCTACAGTAGCTATGGGCGTTTCTAATTGGATAACAATGATTTCAGTGTATTGGAATTGTTCAATAATCATCTCTATATTTTCTTCGGAAAGGCTTGCGTTTGCCCCTGATGCGACTACTATTTCATTTTGACCTTCTGCATTAATCAGAATTAGTGCTACGCCCGAAGGTTTGCTTGTATCTACTAAAATATAATCTGTATTAATTCCTTCTTTTTGATAGCCCTCTATGGCATTTTTGCCAAAAATATCATTCCCTATTTTACAAACAAAGGTTACATCAGCTCCAAGACGGGCGGCGGCTACAGCTTGATTTGCACCTTTGCCGCCCGCAAACATAAAAAAATCTCCCCCAATGATGGTTTCTCCAGCTTCTGGGAAACGGTGTGTTTTTACTACCATGTCCGTATTTGCGCTCCCTATTACAAGAATTTTGTTTGTCATACAATTCTGAAAATTAGCTATTTAAAATAAATCGTAAGTTATAAGCATAATGTGAGTAGCTAAGAAATATAATTTTAATCATTCCAATATTTTAAAGTCTTTAAAAATAGGCATTTTTAATTAAAATTATCATATTTGAAATAGTTAGCCTTATGACAATCATAAAGGGAAACGGCTGGCTTATTTTACCATATCTAATATAAAAAAAATGTCTAATGAAAAAACTATTACTATTATTTGTCCTATGCTGTGGATTAGCGGGGACAAATCTTGCTCAAAAAAAAGAAAGTTCTACGGGTTGGTTGCTCCCAAAGGCAAAAGTAGAAGCTGTTAAGAAAGAAATCGTTGCGGAAGTGGAGAAACGCCACGAACAAACCCAACAGATGGTTGACCAGATTTTTAGCTTTGCGGAATTGGGCTTTCAAGAGTTTGAAACTTCCAAATATTTGACAAGTATTTTAGAGAAAGAAGGATTTTCTATCGAGAGAGGTATTGCAGGTATCCCAACTGCATGGATTGCTCGTTGGAGTTACGGTTCGGGTAAGCCTGTGATAGCAATAGGTTCTGATTTAGATTGTATTCCTAAAGCATCTCAGAAGCCGGGGGTTGCGTACCACGACCCGCTCGTAGAGGGTGCGCCTGGGCATGGAGAAGGTCATAACTCTGGACAAGCGGTAAATGTAACATCTGCGCTGGTAATCAAAAAAATCATGGAGAGAGAAAAAATAAATGGGACTTTGATGCTCTGGCCTGGGGTCGCAGAAGAGTTAGTAGGTACGAAAGCGTATTACGTCAGAGATGGCTATTTCAAAGACGTGGATGCGTGTATTTTTACACACGTTTCTGACAATTTGAGCGTGGGGTATGGCGACAATGGGGGGAATGGCTTAGTTTCTGTAAAATTTAATTTTGAAGGGGAAGCCGCACATGCTGCCATGAATCCATGGAAAGGGAGAAGTGCTTTGGACGCAGTAGAATTGATGAATATTGGTTGGAATTATAAACGAGAGCATCTATTGACTACCCAGCGTTCTCATTATGTCATTTCTGATGGGGGCGACCAGCCCAATGTCGTACCCTCAAAAGCGGCAGTCTGGTACTATTTCCGAGAGCGAACATATCCTCGTATCAAAACCCTATTTGATGCCGCAATGAAGATAGCGGAAGGTGCCGCTTTAATGACAGAAACAAAGTTTTCTTATGAGATTCTGGGGAGTGCATGGCCTGGACATTTCAACAAACCAATGGCAGAGGCTATGTATCAAAATATTAAATCCGTAGGCTTGCCCAAATGGACAACAGACGACCAAAAATTAGCCATTTGCTTGCAGAAAGAAATTAACTCCCCAAGAGATGAAGGACTGGCAACCAAATTAGACACGATTCGCTTACCTGTATTGCCGACTATGGGCGGGGGTGGCTCTGATGATATTGCAGATATTTCTTGGTCTTTGCCTACCATCGTGCTTTGGTATCCTGCCAATATCCCTGGATTACCCGGACATCACTGGGCTAATGCTGTTTCTATGGCAACCCCCATCGCCCACAAAGGCTGTACCGCAGGAGCAAAAGTAGAGGCTATGACCATCTTGGACTTATTGATAGACCCTAATTTAATAAAAAATGCTTGGGAATATTACAACAAAGAACAAACCAAAGAGCAAAAATATACGCCTTTGATAAGTACCAAGGACAAACCCGCTATTGGGTTAAATCAAAAAATCATGGATAGTTTCCGTCCCCAATTGCAGAAATATTATTATGACCCTAACAAGTACAAAACGTATTTGGAACAATTAGGAATTAAGTATCCAACGATAAAATGTGATTCAGATGGCAAGCCTTCAAGCGGAGGAAAATAGAGGCAAGTATTGTAGCAGTGAGAGTCCTCTGTATCCCTAATTTGGATAGAATTGTTTGGATACTAATGATTTTGGTTTGTAAGCTATCTCAACTCATTTCATCAACAAATATTCATTTTGTATTTTTTATATTTGTTTTTTTAGGATAAAATGATTAACTTAGCTCAAAACATCATTACAAAATTGATTCAAAAACTAAACACAAGCATCTATGAAACAATTGAATCCAAACTGGCTTACAGAGGGCTTGATTGATTTTGAGTACAAGAAGTATCTCATTCTTGCCTATTTACAAACTGCTAATAGCGAATTTGAAGAGAAGAGGCTCTATCCTATTTTTGCAGACCTTATTTTTCATTATCAAAATCTACTACAAATCAAAGAAAGTAAGAAACTCATCTACGAACAGTTCCCCCAACAAATCAGCAAGGCAGATTTTGAAAAACTGCAAATCGTCTATCAAAAAATAGTGGAAGATGATGACGCAATGAAAGAAATAGAAGACATTGTTAGTTTTGCCCTCCCAAGATTCAAGGAAATGATGCAAAATGGGAAAGGAATTTATGATTATATAGAAAGCCGTCTGGAAATCATACCCATTGGCTTATTGCCAATCTACTCAGGAGAAGGTTATCTATTTCTCAATGAGTACCTTGTCAATGATACTAAAATATATCAATATCAAATCACCGTATTTGAAAACACACATGAAAAATATAGAGCCGTCAATATCCAATACATTGAAAGTGTAAAAAAGGGAATTGGACAAACCTATGAAAATCTGAAAGTTGCACTTGTCAAAAAGTATAGGACTTTTGCAAATCCTGCTACTTTTATGGTTGTTTCGCATATCACTTGCCCACTTCAAGAATCCCTGCTCCCCATAGCAAAAAGGATTTTGGTCAAGTACGTAAGCGGTAGCGATAGAATACAAAAGTAAGCAAAAATAATAACCCTGATACAGTTGCCATTGCTCCTGCGATAGAGCCATCTAACCAAACTGCGATATAGTATCCCACAAAAGCAGTAGTAATGCCTATCAACGTGGAAATAATGAGCATTTTCTTTAAATTATTGGTCAGTAAATAAGCCGTAGCAGGAGGGACTATCAGAAATCCAACAACCAAGATAGCCCCTACTGCTTCAAAAGCCGCAACGGTCGTAAGGGATACCGCACCCATCAGTAGGTAATGCCACAAACTCACATTAATCCCACAAGCTGAGGCAAATGCAGGGTCAAAAGTCGTAATTTTTAACTCTCGATAGCAGAAAAAAATAAAAAATAAGATTACTAATAAGACAATACTCATAATCCAAACTACTCTTGGACCTAAATTTATATTATTTTCTAATATCCAAACATCTATCGGAATATAAGCTATCTCTCCATAAAGTACACAATCTTGGTCTAAGTCTATTTGACCCGCATACGCAGAAATCAGAATGACACCCAAAGCAAAAAGGGTAGTAAAAGTAACACCTATGGAGGCATCTGTTTGAAGTTTGATTTTCTGATGAAAAAACTCTATCAAAAAAGTAGTAAATAACCCCAAAGCCCCTGCCCCTATGAGCATTGTAAAGGTTTCTCTCATGCCTGTCAGCAAAAAAGCAAAGACAATGCCCGGCAATACACTATGAGAAATTGCATCACTTACCATAGCCATCTTCCTCAATATCAGGTAACAGCCAAGCAAGCTACAACAAACCGCGACTAAAGAGCCACTTAGAATTATCCAAAAATCAACCATTTACTAATTCAATACTTTGTATTAATTTTATAATTCATAATTCATAACTACTTAGACCTAAAGATACAACATTTCTTTCCAACCGTTTAATTGGGTAAGATTGATACCCCAAAGATTTTCATCAGCACAAATATCCAATAAGGTTTGATTTACTGCTTGTGTATCTGTTTCATGGATTCCATTCCATTTTTCTGCAAAGTAAGAAGCAAAATCATCTTGAATCAAGTAAAAATCCTCTCCTCTCTTCCCAAAATATTTGCCATTTTCTTCTTTGACCACTCTCATAAAAAGTAAATATGACTTAAAACCCTTGATGAGTAATGGGGGAAGCTGGTTATGAAGTTGGTAATAGCGAAGCAAGTTAGGAATATTTCTCATTTTCATTTTCGAGGTAGCTTGTAAGGTAATACTCAATAAAAAATGAACAATATGAGGATTGGCAAATCTATCTAATATTTCATTACAATATTTTTCTAATTCAATTTTAGTTGGCTGAATTTCAAAGTTTTGGGCGAGAACAGTAGGGGCTATTTCTTCTTTCATTACTTTGCTTATAAATTCCCTCATTGCTGTATCTTGCATACATTCATAGACCGTATTTAGCCCCTTCAAATACCCTTGGCATACACTAATCGTATGCGTACCGTTCAATAATCTCAATTTTCTTTCTCTATAATAATCAATATTTTCTACAATCACCACCCCATCATCGACTTGACAGAAAGAAAGCACTTCTTTGACTTTCTTTGACCCTTCTATAGCCCAAAGGCGATAGGGTTCTGTTTGGATTGCCAAGTCATCTTGGTAGGGAAGAGCCTGCTTAGTTTCATGAGTGGCATTGGTTACTATTCTATCTACCAATGAATTACAAAAAATATTTTCCTCTAAAACCCATGATTTGAAATCTTCTCCTAATTGATTAAAATCTATCAGTTTTATGACGATTTCTTTGAGTTTGACACCATTTTCTGGGATAAGTTCAGTAGGGACAATTACTAAACCATTGACAATATTGGTTTTATTTTTTTTAAACCTTTCGTATAAAATTGCCGTTAGCTTGGCAGGGAAAGAGGACGGTGGATTAGCAAAGATATTTTCTTCTACATATTGGATGCCTATTTCGGTAGTATTGGATATAATTATCTGTAAATCATCACTTTGAGCAATGGACAATATACTTTCCCAATCTTCTTGGGCAGAAATAGTTCTTGATATTGACGCATTTACAATATCTTCGTTAATCATTTGACCATTCTGCATACCTCTGATACAAGTGGTAAAAAGACCATCTTGAGCTTGAAAATCATTGGGTTTGCCTGCGGTAGATTTCACAAGGACTATGCTCCCTTCAAATACTCCTTGCTTATTAGCCTTGTCGATAAAAAAATCAGGTAATCCTCTCAGTAAGATACCTGTGCCGAATTGTAATACTTTTTCGGGAAATTGAGGAAGATGGTGAAATAGTGTTCTGGATAATAATTGCATATATTAAATATTAAAGTAAATTAACGTTGGAATAGTTTTCTGGTGGACTGACTAATGTCTCTGAAATATTCTATTTTTTGCTTTTCTGAAAGCATGGCAAGTAATTGATTTCCAGTAAATCCTACAGGAGTTTCTATGATAAAAGACTGCCCTGTGTCTTCTATTTTGATAGCCTGATAGTCTTTAAGCCATTGATACAAATCCTGTCTTGAAAAATCTCCCGCCAACTCAAATACATTGGTTTCTCTATCTTTACCAAATTCATTTACTCTTCCATTGTATATAGGATAGCCTTCTTTCAAGAAAATAATATTATCTACTACGGACTCTATCTCGTGCAACTGTTGCGAACTCATTATGATAGCAATAGGATACCGCAAAGAGTTAGAAAGTAAGCGCAAGTCTTGCATAAAGAGTAATTTAGAATTAATATCTAAGTTCGCCAAGGGTTCGTCAAGAATAAGTAATTGGGGTTTCCAAACTAAGGCGCGCGCTAACTCAAATCGCAGTTTGTACCCACTTGATATATCATTCCATTTCGCATTCTTATATTTGGTAAGACCTAAACGATGAATGATAAAATCAACAGCTTCCTCATTTTCCTGCCCAAAAATACCATGATTTGCCGCAGAAAGGTGTAAGTTGTCTTTGAGCAAGCCCAACCATTTGTCTAAGTGCTGAGGTATGAATGCAATGTGCTGTTTGACTGCATACCAATTTCTCAACGCTGTCTGTTCTTTTTCAAAGGCAGGATAAAAAACCGTTCCCCCATCTATACTTAATTCTCCAGCCACAATATTCAATAAAGTAGTCTTCCCATTGCCGTTTTCGCCTACAATACCCGTGATTTCTCCTGCACTTAAAGTCAAATCAATCTCTCCTAATCTAAATCCTACGGATTTGTAAAATTTAGTAATTTTTCTTCCCTCGAAAATAGTTATCCTATCACCGAAATTGATTTCTCCTTCATTAAAAATGAGATATTTATCCTTAAGAAATTCATGTTGTGCGTCTTCGAAAGCATTGATTTTAGTTGCCTTGTCTTTTTGCCCTTCCAATGCTTCTAAATCATCGAGAAGCGCAAGAAACTCTACCCAGAGTTCTTTCTTTTTAGCATCAGATAATGCTTCTTCGGCATCTGACTGATTAAAGTTTGCCCGCAGATACATTGCTTTTTTCTTCAGATTTTGGACATTGAGATGTTCTTCGGGCAAATCCATTAATAAATCCATTAATCGACGAGTTGCCAAGCTAAGGTCATTCGCAACGACTAAGTGCCGCAGTTCATCAATCCGATGGGAAAAATTAGTTTTCAATTTGACAAAATAAAAATAGTTTGGTAAATAGATTTAGACTCTTGTATTAATATTCATCTCCTAAAGCAAAAATTGGTTTTCTTAAAAACCATTTGCCTCTTGTAAAGTCTGGGAAAAGTTGGGGCGCGCCTCCCTGAGCGATAGATTGCTCTGACAAATGACTGATTACACTCCAAGCCGCCGCATCATATACATCTAAAGGCGTAGGGGCTTTGCGTTTTGCCGCTTCTACAAAGGCATGAAGCACAAAGAAATCCATGCCTCCATGCCCCGACCCATCGGCTTGGTCTTGGTATTTTTTCCAAAGCGGGTGGTCATATTCTTTGATATATTTGGCAGATTCTTCCCAACGATGTGGCTGACTTTTTCCTTCTATATAAATCGTATTCCCATCGTTCATCCATAAGCCTTTAGTACCTTGTACCCTAAATCCTAAAGAGTAAGGTCTTGGGAGATTGGTATCGTGTGTAATCAAAATAGTTTCTCCATTAAAAGTAGTAACTAAGGTACTTACCACATCTCCTAACTTAAACTCTACTTTGGCATTAGGATGATTTTGTCCACCTTTTTCTACTATATAGTTATGTAATCCTCTGGCTTTGGTAGCAGTAGATACCAAAGAAACAAAGCGATTTCCTCTGTTAATATTCAAATAGTTAGCGATTGGACCTATGCCATGAGTTGGGTACAAATCCCCATTTCTATAAACGGAGTGGGCTGTACGCCATTTGGCTTCGTGTACACCTTTTTCTCCAAATTCTACATTAGGCTCGAACTTGACCTCTCTCAAATCATGCTGATATCCACATTGGCAGTGGATTAGCTCACCAAATATTCCTTGTCTTGCTATGTTCAGCACTGCCATAATATCTCTACGATAACATACATTTTCCAATATCATACAAGGCATACCTGTTGCTTCTGAGGTATTTACCAAGTCCCAACACTCTTCAATCGTATTAGCGGCAGAAACTTCCACACCCGCATATTTGCCTGCTTTCATGGCTGCCACAGCCATTGGCGTATGCCATTCCCATGGGGTAGAAATGACTACTGCGTCTAAGTCATCTCTTTCCAACATTTTTAAGAATGCAAACTCTCCTTGACTATAAGAGGTTGGTTTTTTCATTCCTTTCTTAACTATCAAATCCTCTGCTATTTTGATACGCTCCAAGTCTATATCACAAATCGCAGGAATGATGATATCGTCCCTGTACAGCGCATTTTGCAAATGATTAGTCCCGCGCAATCCAACTCCTATAAATCCTAATCTTACTTTTTTATCTGTATCTATTTTTTGATTGGTCTGGGCAAAGGTTTGAGAAACTGTAGAAACACCTAATCCCAATGCCGCATTTGTTTTAAGAAAATCTCGTCTTTTCATATTTTCTATTTATGGATTAATATTAAATCAATTATTGGTGTACAAACTTGACTAATCAAAGTTAAAAACTTATTTGATATTTTTTCAAATTGTTAAATATAAAGCAACATAAAGTTCTATGATTTCAAGGAGAGCTTGCACTCATTGAGGCTCATATAGATAGATTACAAAGGTTTCTTTCTTGTCTATATACTAATCTGTAAGAGCTTCAGCCTCAATTTCTACTAAATATTCTTCACCTACCAAATCAGCCCTTACCATCGTATTGGCAGGCTGTATTTCTTTAAATCTTGCTCCGTGAACCTTGGCGATAACTTCCCAATCTTCTATGCGACGAATGAATATACGTGTACGTACTACTTCAGCTAATTTACTTCCTAAAGACTGCAAAGCACCTTCTATCTTATCAATGATAAAGTTTGTTTGGGATGCAGGGTCTTTTCCACCGATTACCAAGTTGCCATGTGTAGCCGTTGTTCCAGAAACTAAGATTTTGTTTCCTTTTTTGACGGCACGACTGAAGCCCGCAAGGTCTTCCCAAACTGTCCCGCTTAATACTTGGGTGCGCCCATCTTTGCCAATTTTGGTGGAGTAGGGCGGCGGAAAGGCTTCTATATGATGGCTTAAATCCCCAGAAGCCGTCAAGAAAGGTGGTTTCCTATACTCATCTCCGCAATCTCCAGAAATTTGCCTAAATTTTTGTAAGAATAAGCCTATTTTCTGCTTTTCTTGGGAAGAAAGTACCTGCTCAAAAATTTTTAAATTAGAGCCAATATGCTCGCTTTTACTTGGTCTTGCGCCTATAATTACCCCGCCTACTGCCTCCTGCTCCAGAATATAACGACTTGCTATATTTGCAATATCCATAGATTTTTCTTTGGCTATCTGACCAAGCATCTCCAATAAATCTTGGAAACTCTCCCAACTTCCGGTCTGATTAATAAACCGCTTGTACTTCATTTCTGACCAAGTAGAAAGAGCCTCCATCGCAGGTTCGGGTTTGCCAAGCCATTTCTCACTCAAAAAACCACCCGCGACTGTGCCAAATGCAAGCACTTTGATGCCGTACTGCTCGCAAAGTGCTAACATACCATACTTTGCCCTTTGGTCTAAGAGAGAAAAACAAATCTGATTAGAAACTACCTTCACCCCGCTATCTAAGACCATTTTCAAATGCGCTGTATCAAAGTTGGTCAAACCAAGATGAGCAATCAATCCTTCTTGTTGAAGGTCTTGCAAATAAAATAATTGGTCTAACCATGAGGGGTCAGCATAGTTCCATGCGTGGTATTGGAGCAAATCTAAACGCTCTAACTGCATTCTTTTCAAAGAAAGTTGGACAGCTTCTTTGATTTCTTGCTTGCTCAATTTGCCCAATTTTGGCACCCACTTAGTGAGCAACTGAATAGAATTTTTGGAAACATATTTCTTATGCAAAATGCCAACAATTAATTCCGCCGAACCATAATGGTCTGCCATATCAAAAGTGGTAAATCCTGCGTCTATGTAGGGGATAAGAGCCTGAGCCGCTTTGTCCAAATCAAGTAGCTTGCCTTCTCTTTCCATATCTGCTATCTGCCACAAACCCGTTAATACACGAGAAATTTTCAAATCGGGTGCTAAAAAAGTATATTTTGACATGATTATTATGAATAATATTTGATAAGTCTATAAACTTTGCCCAACCCCTCAAAGTTCAATTTATTTACGGCTTTATGCCATTTACAGTTACCTCTAATGGACAAGATTTGCCGAAGGTAGTATATCCAAGTACCATCAATCAGTCAAGCTACCACTAATGTTTATTCAATCCCAAAAATTTTTGTAACCATCTTTGTTTTATTTTGGCATACTGTTTTATTGACTGTCAAATTTACAGTAGAGAATTTAAAATATATTCTTTCAATATTTTATAGGGAGTAGCATTGTGTTCTAATTTACCATAATTCCCTGCTGTCATAACTACAATTAAATCTAATTCTTTACAAATAAATATTGATTGTCCACCATTGCCTTTTGCTTCTGCAATTTGTACAATTTTATTTTTTACATTAAACTCATAAGTCCAAAATTGATAGCCATAGCCACCATTTTCGAGATTAAGATTTGTCAAATTGGGTCTTTGAATATGATTTGAAATGCTTTTGTTTACCCAAATGCTATCAATAATTTGTATATTGTTGAATGTTCCATTATCCTTGTAAATTATGCCAAATTTTAGAAGGTCTCTGGAAGTTAATCTTAGCCCAGAGGCAGCCGCAGGTGTCTTTTTCATCGTCAGATTAATCCATTCTTTCTTAGAAAACCCCAGAGGATTGAATAAGTTTTCTGTGGCAAACTCAAAAATATTTTGCCCACTTACTTTTTGTATTATTTCTGCTAAAATTTGAGTATTTCCACCACTATAATTCCATATTAAGCTTGGTTGTGAAACCAAGTCTTTATTTAGCACGAAGGAAACAGGGTTAAAACTTAAATCCATCTTTGTTTCATCGTTTAATCCATTATAATTACCAATTTCTTTCCAATATAACCCACTTGACATTGTTAAAAGGTCTTTGATTGTTATATTACCTTTTTTACTATTCTGTGGACAAGAAAAATAGTTTTTAATTGGCTCATTCTCGTCCTTAATAAGTCCTTTTTTAATGGCAATGCCAATACAAGCGGACACAATACTCTTAGAAATGCTTCTTGTGTCGTGTAATGTATTTTTGTTGTGTTGGATTATACCTAAATTTTTTCCATGTTTTTCATCTCTGCCACAAAGGTATTTTTCAAAAAATAACGCACCCTCTTTATAAATCAAGATACTGTGTACATTATAAATTTCTTCATCTATCAATTTTTTATTCAATTCTTCAATTAGTGCGTTATCAATATTGTAAGTTTTAATATCTCTTACAGAAATACCATCATTATTATTATGGGGGATTTCATAAGAATAATTTTTAGGATTTATTATTTGTTTTGAGCAAGAAAAAATCGTAATTGATACGATAAGTAGAAATATATGTCGCATATTAATTTTTTAGTACAAATTTCTGCTGAATAAATGGAATATGCAATGAACTTGGGTTAAGAAATGCGTTTTCTTATTCTACTTAATGCCTGTGGTGTAATTCCTATATAGGTGGCAATATATTTCAATGGAATTGTTTTTAATAAATTGGGTCTTAAATTAAATAAGTCCAAATAGCGTTCTTCTGGTGTTTGAGTCAATAGTGAAAGTTCTCTTTGTGCCTTTTTCAAATAGATTTCTTCTGTAAGTAACCTTCCGAAAATATTACTTTTAGGTAATTGCAAATAGAGTTTTTGTAAGTTGTCGTATGAAAGTTGCCAAAGAATAGTTTTTGTTAAGGTTTCTGCATTATACAAACAAGGTTTTTGTGTCAAGAATGAGTCATACGCACAAACAAAATCATTTTCAAAAATAAATGCAAAGGTCAAATCCGTTTCTTCATACGGTACATAAAAACGTACTGCTCCTTTTTCTATAAATGATAAGTGTTTTTCAGTCTCATTTTTTGAAAGTAAAATTGTGGATTTACTTAATTCTTTCTTTGTTAGCAAAGAAGAAAATACAGCCCACTCCTCTGTGGTTATGTCAAGTTTTTGAGTTAAATACTTTTTTAAACTATCCATATTTTAAGCTGTTGATTGCCTGCTACTAATATCTGTATAAATGTAACCCTTGTGCGTTTACTTTCTAAAAACTTGGGGTCATTTCCGCTTTGGGCTTCACAGTGTTTAAAGGAAACATTGGGACAATACGCATTTTTAACCAAAATAAGCATCATTTCAATAATTGCAAAATACAAAAAGGCTATTTTGCACAGATAAATACATAAACTACTCATTTTACTACTAACTATGTTTAATCTCGATGTAGTCGTGAATAATCCGTTCATAGACTTTGCAAGCACCATGAGGAAAATCCTGTGAGTGGCTTTATGGCTTCTACAGTATTTAGAGAAAATACATCATTTCAACACACTCAAATCAAATACAAAGCCTTTCAACACATCATCGCCAGAAATAGTACCCTCAAAAGACTCTACGATTTCTGTTTTTTCCCCATGTTTGTAGATATACGTTTTGTTTTCGTAGGGATTGATGAGCCATGCCAATCGGCAACCATTGGCTATCCACTCGCGCATTTTGTTTTGTATATTGGCTATTTCATCAGATACAGAAAGCAGTTCTATCACGAAATCAGGACAAATGGGCGGGAATTGTTCTTTTTCAGTTTCTGTCAGCCTCGCCCAGCGTTCCTTGCTTACCCACGCCGCATCAGGAGAGCGCACAGCCGTATTCTCTAAGCGAAAAGCAGTAGAAGAATCAAAGGCTTCTCCTAACTGGTTTTCCATGTTCCACTTTTCTAACTGAAAAGCAATTTTCATATTTAATCTGCCTGTTTTTCCTCCTGTGTTTGCCATAACAATAATATTTCCGTGTTCGTCCCTTTCAAATTTTAACGGTTCGTTTTCCACACAAAAACGAAAGAACTCTTCATCGCTGAGGCGAAAAGACTTCATTGTGAGCGTAATAGATTCATGAAGCACTTGCATTTTCTCTGATTTTTAGTGTAGTAAAGCCTACTTATTTATTTTATCTTTTTAGATTGGAAATAAGTAATTGGGTATTTTTATTGTAAAATACGCTTTAGCGTGTTCTAATCGTTATCAAACACTTGCACACCCTGAAGGGTATGCTACTGCGTTGATTTAATTTACCCATTTACTTACCAACGATTACAAATTTACATTTTTTTCTTAGAAAAACAAATCTGCTATTCCTTCGCCCTTGTCCGAGTCCCTTCGGGCAACCCAACTTATACATACTTTAACTAATTTGTATTTTCAAAAGAAATAGATTATTTTTGTTGAAAATCAGACACCTTATGGGCAAGTTAAGCACAAAAAATACTTTTATCAATAAACTACAACTCTTACCGCCAAAAGAGCAAAAATACATAGCTGATTTGGTGGATTTGTTATGGGAGAAATCTCAACCGCCCCACAACGGCAACGGACACCATGCGCCTGTAGCACACACCCCTGCTTACTTGCAAAGCCTTGCTGACCAATATCCCAAAGATAAACTTTGGACTTTCAGCGACTTAGCCATTGTTTTTCCTTTTGAGTACAAAGTAAAAGTAGAAATCATTAATAATCAATTATATATCATGCCAACCCCTACCCCAGAACATCAAGAAATTACAGGAGAAATTTATTCTCTGATGAAACAGTTTGTCAAAGAAAACTCATTGGGCAAGGTTTTCATTGCGCCCTTAGAAGTGGTATTAGATGAAAATAATGTATTACAGCCTGATATTCTGTTTGTAAGCGAAGAAAATAAGCAAATTATTGGTAAAAAACGCATTGAAGGGGTGCCAGATATAGTTGTAGAAGTGATTTCGCCTGCCAATTACAAGAAAAAAAGAGAAGATAAAACCAAAGTCTATGAGAAGTTTGGAGTGAAAGAATATTGGGAAGTAAAACCCAATAAAAAGCAAGTAAAGATAGAAACATTAGAAAATGGTAAGTTTGAAGCTTTTTCAGAAGCAAAAAAAGAAGGGAATGTATTTTCTAAATTACTAAACGGCTTCAAATTGGCTGTGGAAAGTATCTTTTAAAGATAATGCCTCACTATTTGCGATTCGCCCTTGTCCGAGTCCCTTCGGACAACGCCACTCACCACTTCACCACTTTCCCTCTTGCCTCTTTGCTTACCCCAGAAATCATTGCTTTTACGGACAGGCGATAAATGTATAAACTTGGTGAAACGGGATTGCCACCTTCGTTCAGTCCTTCCCAAACCAACGCCTCTACTGCGCTTCGGGCATTAAAATCGTAGCGTTCTATGCGCTTCACCAGCGCGCCTGTGGAGGTATAAATCTCCAAAACAATGTCCAAATCCTCGCCTATGCGGTTATGCGTGAAAGCAAAATTTACTGCATCTCCTCCTGTGAATGGATTGGGGTAAGCCTTCACTTCTGTAAGTGCAAAAGGCTCTTTCTCAACAACAAATGTGATGGTTTGGGTGACAGAATTGTTGTAAGTATCCCATGCTTTGATGGTCAGCGTATATTTGCCATCGGGGAGATTTTGGAAGTCATAGCGAATTTCTCCACTTTTAAAGTCGTCTTTGGCAGATTTGTAAAAGCGATTCAACACCAAATTTTGTGTTTGCCCACCCTCCAAAGTTGCCGTAATGTCATGCCCTATGCCCGTCCCAGAAATGTTAATGCCGTTATCGTCAGAAAGTTGGGCAATGAGCGTGGTGTTGGGTCTTACGGTTGCGCCCGATACAAACTGCTCGTTGTCCATAAAAAGTTTCATCTGCGGAGGCTGATTGTCAGGAGCGAAATTATTTGCCGTTCCCCCAATGGAAATCTTTGAATCATAGCCACTTGCGTCTAAGTTGCGGGTGTCATCTTGGGCGTAGAGGCTAATTTTCCCTTCGCCTAAGCTATAATCTATGTCTTTGGGAACGATAAAACTAAACTCAAACTTGCCATTTCGCACCGTTGCTGTGCCTTTGAAAAGTGAGTGAACTTTCTGATTAAAAGTCATTTGCGGTGCTTCATCTCCAAAGGTTTTAATCGTACTTGGCTTGTCAAAAATATTGATACTCAACGTACCATTAAAGGCGGCATCTAAGGCATTATTTGCTCTAATTTCTCCGCTAATTGTTACTCTTTCCAATGCCTTCAAACTTGTAAGTATTTGATTTTGAGAATTTTTAATATTGATAATTGCAATGTCTTCTTTGGGGTATGCTAAGCGCATAGAAGGGTCGCCCAATAGAGAAAAATTGCGATTGTTCACATCTCTCAAACTGTTATTTTTCGTAATGCGTTGAATATCACCTATTCGCGGCATTGTTCCGTTAATTGGCGTAAAGGCAATGTCATAAAAGGCATCATTAATCACATAATTGGCATCAGAAAATACTGGTCTTGTGGTAGTTACGAGCGCAATTGCTCCACCGTTGGGGTTCAGGATAGCATACTCTGCACCCGAAGTTTGGCGAGGACGGTCAAAGCGACCAAATTCGCAAGTAGCAGTCATGAGCAAAGGCAATCTGTCCAAATTCTGCCAGCTACTCACTTGCGTAATGTCCAAAATGGACTCCGAAGCCCAGCCTGTAATTGCTCCATGCCCTATGTAATTCATTAATAATGTGCCATCTTGGATAGTTTGGTTAATTTCTTGGCGCACCAAAGGAGATTTTTTTCCGTTGGGCGTAAGCTCTTTGGGAAAAGCGTCTATGTATAGTTTTTCTATGTTAAACACGCCATCTGCTTTCTCTAATTTTTCAGCGTGTTTTTCTGCTTGTAGCTGATAATCATTGCCATCGCCATCATCTGCCACGAAAGAAACCAATTTGCGCCAGTCGCCCAAGGTATTTTTACTTTCATAATGAATTAGCTTGTCCACCATGATTTTTGCCTCACGCTCCGATTTGGCAGGAAGTCGCCCCACGCCTACGTCTAAACTATGATTGCCTCTGTCGCTTTCTTCCCACTCACCTTCATTATCTTCTAAAAATCCAAAATAGTCATCTGATGAAAAGCTAAAAAGTGGGTGCAAAGATTCCCTTGATTGGTAGGTAGGAATATAGTTCGTGTTGTCAGGCAAATAATCTTTATAGTCATAAGAGGCATCGCCCAAAAGCAAGACATATTTCAGTGTTCTTGATTTTCTATATAAAAATCTGGCAAAATCTCTAATGGCACTAATATCTTGTTTACCAGACGAATATTCATTGTAAATTTGTGAGGTAGTTGCTACTTGCACTTTTAAACGGTCGTTCCTTCTTCTGAAATCTGCCAAACGGTTTGCCTCATTCAAGAAAATTTCAGGGGTAACAATCAGCAAATCTGGCGTTTCAAAACCTTGTAAATTTTGGTTTTTAATTTTCTCAACAAATTCTGGT
>JALOMS010000370.1 GCA_025455345.1 Thermoflexibacter sp.
TGAAGATGGTGTCCATTTTGTAAGTTGTGGAAAACCCAAAATAAACGCTATTTTTACAACTCTCCAAGCCCCACAAAAAATATACCGCTCAGTATTGAATTTGAGCATACAGTTTCCGCACCCAGTGTACCAAAAATCTAATACAAGCACCTTATTATTAAACTTTTCATTAGATGCAATATTTCCATATAAATTTTGTAACTGCATGACTTTGATATATTTATTGTACAGATGACTGTCTTCAGGAGCATTCAAGCTAAGATGGTACATATAATTGCGAACAAAATAATTTCCATAAACAAACACAGTGGCTAATAATAAACACATCAATAAGATAATCTTCTTATTGTATCGGAAGCCGTAAAAATAACCCAATATATAGCTAAAAAAACCAATAATAAGAGTAGCAGGAGTTATTGTTGGAAAATATACAAGAACATTCTCTGTATATAGAAAAATAGCATATAATACTAAGGAACTACCAACTATGTAATGATATAAAAACGGTCTTATAACTTTCTTATGAAAGAAAAAGCCAAGCAAAAAATAACAAAGGCTATAAAATATAAATGCAAACTCCCAACCTGCAAAATTTTTGGCATGTCCAAAAAGTACATACGGAGTATAAGAAGCTAAGACTAAAGACAAAATTTGTTTTTTCATAGATTTATATTTTTTGAAAACCCTACTGGTGCAAGCGTTACGCTTGCACCTAAAAAAGATTCAAGGCTTAGCCTTGAACTAATGAGAAAATTAAGACAAATTAAATCGATAAATCTATGAATTAAAAGTTAATTCTTGTTGTAAGGTGTTAATTAAGAATAAATTAGAAATTAATTAGTTGGTTATTATTTGTTTTTGATAATTCCTATACTCAATTCTAAAAAATTTATGTGCATAGTAGAGATAAAAGTAACTCCCTATTATTGTCAATGCTAAGCCAATAACCCACTTGTAATTCCAGCAGAATGAAATATAACCCTCTAATAGCGGCAAAAAATAAGGAAAACCATGTAAATATTGTAACAAATTATGTACAATAATCACTATCCCAAATGCAATTAATGTTCGTGGTAATATATAACCATGAGCATATGCAAATGCTTTTCTATTTTTTGGAAAACTATAAAATACTCTATAAAATTGGTTTGGTGTATTAAAAAAGTAGTAGGAAATAAATTGTTTTAAATTATATTTTTGGGTAGGATAATTATTGAAATTAGTATAGATATGTAAATGGGTGAGATAGATAACTACTCCTACAACTAATAAATTGAATACAAATAATCCTATCCAACCCCAGCCTAAAACACTTTCAATTGGATTTGCTTCATATTTTAAATCAGGGGTAACAAGATATGTTATCAACCCATCTAATAAACGAGTAATCAACAAGGATAACAAGATTTTGAAGAAAAGATAATTTTTATTCTCTTTTACAAACATACTAAATTATATAGATTAGTTAAATTGAGGTACATATTTGCCCAGCCCCTTATCGTGCTGTTTGATGAGGGTGGGAACGTTTGCCATCTAATTTAGTTATTTTTCCGTATTTTACTTTTGGAATAAAAATAATTTATGATTAGTGTAACAGGTATACCCTACTGGTGCAAGCGTTACGCTTGCACCTAAAAAAGATTCAAGGCTTAGCCTTGAACTAATGAGAAAAAGAACCAAACTTAAGCAAAATTGAACCATTTTAAGTTTTCTGGTTTTATAGCATAAAAAGTTATTTTATTTTTAAGATTTAATCCATAAAGGGCATGAAAAATATTCTATTCACATTTATTTTTTTTAGCATCGCTTACGTATGCTCCGCACAAGAGAAAGGTGAAATTTTGAAAAAATTGATTGGTGAATTTGGAATGTCAATGTTGCCCTGCCATTACTTTTCTTTTCTAAAATAGTATTTATCCAGTTTATCTAAAAATCTGGCATTGCTCATACCTGTTCTGTTGAAAAAAATCACGCTACCGATTCCCTTTTCTGGATAGATTCGCAACTCACAATAATACCCTCCTGCGCCGCCTGGGTGGGCAAAATAGCGCACTCCGTTTAGTTGGTCTGTGAACCACCCCAAACACATATTTGTTGTTTTACCCTTGCTTGTGATGTTTTCGGTAAACATCTGTGCCTTCGACCCCTCAGAGAGCAAAATAGAATCTTGCTCCAACAAGGCTTGTAGGTAGGTTACAAATGCCCTTGATGTACCTACCAGCCCCCCGTAGGACGCTCCATGAGGATAGAAATAGATGAAGGGAGTCCACCCGCCAACAGAGGGTTGCATATATTTTGCCTTGTCAATAAACCAGCCAATAAATAGGTTGGGGAAACTGTATTTTTTATTATAGCCTATTGCATTTTTATCATTGATTGTGAAGCTGATAGACGTACTGTCCAAGCCCAATTTTTGAAGGATATGTTGCTCTATGTAGGTTTCGTATTTTAAACCAGAAACTTTTTCAATCAATTGCCCCAGCAAGAAATAGCCAATATTAGAATAAGCAAACTTTTCGTTTGGTTCATAATCGGGTTTGGCGTATTTGAGCATTATTCCCTCAAAATATTTATCTCTATCAAAGGTGGAATGTTCGGCAATGGTATGAATCCAATTCAAAGGAATAGGATTGGGAATGCCCGCAGAGTGGCTTAGGACTTGCTTGATGGTGATGTGGTTGCCGTATAGAAAATTGGGTAAATACTGCTTTATAGGGTCGTCTAAGCACAATTTTTTTTTGTTCAGCCAATTGCAAAACACCAATTGCAGTAAATGTTTTAGTGGCAGAAAAGGCTTTGTAAAATGTATTCTCGTCTGCTTTTACATTGGCTTTCAAATCTGCGTAGCCCAAAGATACCGTTTTTAAAATTTTATCTTTATCAAACAGGCAATAGACCAGCGATGGGGTCTTATTTTTCTGAATTTCTTGGTGAAGAATACTATCAATCTTTGTCAAATCATTTTCCATGTTCTGTCCGAATAAAAATGTATTAAAAAAGACCGCAAAAGCAAAGCAAGCTACTTTCATCAGTTGTTATTTTTTGATTATTTCTCAAAATTAAAGCACTTCTCCAAGAGTTCCATTAACAAATGATAAAAAGAGCGCAAGGGTCATCATTTTATGTTTTTCCGCAACCTACTTAGGGAAACGTTGGTGATACCCAAATAGGTAGCTATGTCAGGGTGAGGTATTAAGTTCTCAAATAGAGGATATTTTTGTCTGAATTTGATAAGTCGCTCTTTGGCGGTCAGTGTAGCGAGGTCTATTTCTTTATCGATTTTACAGATGAGTTCATTGCTTAGTACAGTATTTGCAAAGTTCTTTATTTCAATGTCTTGCGTCATTAATTGTTTGAATATGGTGGAGTCGATGGCGGCTAATTTTAGTGGGGTCAATGCCTGAAAAGATAAAATAGATAGGTTGTTGCGTGTTCTTATGGTATGCGGAGAAATCACTGATTTTGAGTTAAAAAATGCAATGGTAATTTCATTTCCTTCGCGGCTGACCAGATAGCTTTTACAAATTCCATCAAGCAAAAAGTATTCTTTGCTATTTGGCTTATTTTTCTGTATAAAAACCTCTCCTTTGTCATGGTATTCGTACTTTACTACACTCATTATTTCTTTTAATGAATGTGCAGAAATAGGATATATAGCATTGATTATTTCTTTAATCATGTTTTATTGATGGGTTGGGTCATTTTCGCAAAGGAAGTTATTTCTTGATAGTAAATGTCTATGATTCTCTGCAACTTTTTTCAGTTTTTACCCCTTCCATTTGTACGAATTAATCATTGGAAGTGGCTCTGGATTAAACTGATAGGTGTAAACCGTTTCGTCTTTGTAAATCTCCACAATGCGGTAGCCGCGATACAGTGTTCCCCAAGAGCCTCCAAAATGCCCATCAAAGAAATAATTGCGAGGGCTTTGGTCTGAAATCTTTTTTAGGCTATCCTCGTCATGGTCGTGTCCATGAAAAATCGCCGCTACGTTGTTGTGCTTTTCTATTGCATTGATTACGTCTGGGCAGTCCACCGCATTTTTTGTCCATGATTTTTGAGTGATGTGCAGAAAAATAAAAACATATTTCTTATTGGCGTGAAAATCAAGGCGTTCACTGAGCCAACTCACATCAGCGCATAAGTATTGCCCCTTTTCGTTGGAGGTTGTACCCAGGAGAAAGGCATAATCTCCAAGCACAAAATCGTGATTGACAGGGTAGCCCCAAGTCTGTTGCCAAACTTCCTTGCTTACCATGTCGTGATTGCCTTGCGTGGTGTAATACGGCATTTTTAGCTTGTCAAAGGCATTTTTTGCCAGAGGAAGAAATTTAGGGTCGTCATGTATCAAATCCCCGTTAAAAAGGGCAAAATCCAATTGATTTTTCTTCTTTTCTTGGTTAAGATGTTTGACTATGTCCTTGAAAAAGAGTTCGTAATCCGTATTTTTTTGCCCGTAATGCCCGTCAGAGGCTACGGCAAAGCGCAATTTCAAATCTTCCTTTTTCCCTATCTGTGCGGCAGAGCCTATCACTACTTGGGGGGCAAAATATGCCGCAGAAACCAATGAAACCGTTTTCTTGAAAAATAATCGCCTTTGCATAGTTTTGATTTTGAGATTTTTGTTTAAAATAATACCCAAATCTAACGAAAATAAAAACTTTTGCTCTGTTTACCAGTGTCACTTCTTGAAAATAATTCCTTTATCGACTTGAATGTTTTAAACCTTTTCACTTCTCGCCTGTCAAAAAAGAAAAATTCAAAATATGAAGCAACTTTTCTTTTTGATAATTCTTGGACTTCTATTCATTGGCTCTTTGGTATCTTGCACGCAACAGTCGCAAGAGGAGAATATTAGCCCTGTAAACACTCGTAATTCTGATACCGTTGCCACCATTAGCGGATTAGGTGTTATTCTAAGAACACCAGAAAGCAGGTTTGACAATCTCAAAGATTATAATTTCAAAACCAATTATTTATTTTTAGAAGAAAATAATCAATTGAGAATGCACTACATAGATGAGGGCAATCCTAACGGGAAAGTGATTTTACTCATGCACGGCAATCCCTCTTGGGTTTATAATCTCCGCAAGATGATACCCTTGCTTACCCAAGCGGGCTATCGTGTGATTTGCCCAGATTTGATAGGTTTTGGCAGGAGCGATAAGCCAACAAACCGCCAAGTGCATACTTACGATAACCAAGTGAAGTGGGTAGAAAAATTTATTAAATTATTGAATTTGAATCAGATACACTTGCATTGTCAAGATTGGGGTGGTTTGATAGGCTTGCGTATAGCCGCAATGAACCAATCTTTATTTGCCAAGATTGCTATTTCGAACCAATACTGAGCGGTATATTTTTTGTGGGGCTTGGAGAGTTGTAAAAATAGCGTTTATTTTGGGTTTTCCACAACTTACAAAATGGACACCATCTTC
>JALOMS010000371.1 GCA_025455345.1 Thermoflexibacter sp.
TAATGAAAATTAAAACGTTTATTGTCGAAGATAATCCTACCGAAGGGCTAATGATGCAATTAGCTTTTAATGGCATGGAAAGCATAGAAACCTATTATTATACTACGGGTAAGGAATTGTTGGACAATTTGGACAAAAAACCAGAAATAGTTGTAGTAGATATGGTTTTACCTGATATACATGGGCTTGATATTATCAAAGTTATCAATCAAAAACTACCATTTGCCAAAATTATAGTAGTATCTGCTGATGAACGAGCGGGTTTGATTGCTCAAGCACAAAGCGAAGGTATATTCAATTACATCGTCAAAAGTGATAGCTGTTTGCGCTACTTGAGGATAGTTATGGAAGATTTGTTGGTGATAGTGAGTGCCAAAAAATAATGTTAGCTTATACACTACTGAGCCAAGTTTTAGCACTACTTTCATTATCAAAATATCTTACCTCTACGACTGTCTTTTTTTCTACGATTTCATTGATAGACATTTGAGTAAATATATCTTTGGAGATAATAATAGCATTATATCTAAAACCTTCACTTACCGCACGCTTTGCCCATTCGTTGTTTGTCCATTCTTGGTCTTCTTCGGCTATTAATGAAGAGGTACTTAGGTCGCCAAGCAGGTTTCCTACTTTCTTTATTTTCATCAATTCCAATGCCTTGTCCATTATTTCTCTATACTCATCACTCAACAAGAAACCCTGTATAGATATACATACACAAGGTACAGAACCATCATAAATTATCTGAGCAAGACTATTTTCAAAATAAATCTCCATGAGAAAATATAGTTTCTTACAATATAAGTTAAAAACATTGAGAATTCAAAACTAAATTCGCAATAATTATTTATTGAAATTATTTGTTTATTTATCAATAATTTACAATTTTTGGGTAATTTTACTTATTCCCTGTTAATTCTCCCCGACTTACTTCATTTTCAAATTCTTAATCTTCATTATTCCCTAATTTTTGCGTTTATGAATTATTCTATCAAATCTATCCCTACTCATTACAAGGGTAGGCTGTATCGCTCTCGCTTAGAAGCGCGTTGGGCGGCATTTTTTGACTTAGCTGAGTGGAAAACAGAGTACGAGCCTATCGACCTAAGTGGGTGGAGTCCTGACTTTCTTATTGATGAGGCAATGCCTATTTTGGCAGAAGTCAAGCCGCATCAATCCTATTTCCAAGACGAAAACTTTTATTTTGACTTTGTTGATGAAGGTGTTTGTCAGGCTATCTTGTTATTAACCAATGAGATATATCCTTACCAAGGAATATTTGCAAGAAGAGAGCATGAATTATTCTCTATTGGGAAGATTATTATGAAAACTATTGCTAATGAACGGCTGATAAGCCCTGCGGTAGCTGGAGTATTTTGGGGCAATGCGTATCGCTTAGGTTTGTGCATAGAATCAGACAATTGGCAAGACCTCATTACAGGACAGCAAGGAGAGTGCTTTATCATAGATAATGGAGAAGTTCCGTTTATATGGCAGGAAGCCGCTAATAGAACTATGTTTTTGAAACCTCAACCTGAATCGTAAAAGGCAATGATTTGTCAAGATATTATATTTTTATAATGCTATTGCCTATGGTGCATTGGAGGCATTTCTTAGGAAGACAATAGTGATTAAATAATTCTATAAGAGCCTGACTATCAAAAGCATGGGTGATTTTAATGCCTACTTCCTCCCAGTTTGCCAAAATATGGTTTTGCTCTGTGGGAATTTGCTCTAAAAATCTCATCGCTCTTTCTATGAGTATATCATTTCCTTTGTAGTTACTGTATGCGACCAAGATAGGAACAACAGCATTAATCATCAAATTATCAATGCTTTGCTTACCTAAGCCTGCTATTTTTCGCTTGCTTTTTTTCCCAAAATCATAATGTTCCTGCCAATAAATAGATGGCTTAACATCAAAAAAAGCTATCAGCGCATTAAAGTTATCAGCTTGAGTAAATACGGAAAATAAGGACTGCTTTTGGTAGAAAAACTGAACAAATTGGGAAAGGCGAATCGTAGGAAAGTTTGCTGGGCGCAGTCTTAAAAATTTCCATTGATGTTTGGTTAAAGCACTGTTCACTAATTCATGTTTTTGGGCAAGATAAGCGTATTCTTTTTGCAGTAGTCTTAGATAATCATCATCATTAGGCTCTTTTTCTAAAAAGCCCGCTTGTCCAAATACTAAAGCCTCTAATTGGGTCAAGTTATCTGTATATTTCCTTAAAATAATCAAAGACAATGCCTTACTCAGTCGCAAAAATGCTTCACTATTGATTTTAAAACCAAAACATTGTGCTGTCCATTGATATGTTGTTGCTTCCCAATCCCCTTTATTCGTTTCTAATAACTGCAATACCTCTGCACCCTTCCTGTGTAAGCGTTGCAAAAGGGCTTTTTCAAACATAGCAATTTTATGGATTCGCTTCACATTGGGCAACTGGGAGGCGCATAATATTTTACTTTCTTTATTAGACAAGAGTAAATAATATCGCTCTATGAGTAGTTTATCAGTGCGTTGTCTAAGCTCTAATACAGGGATACTTGTTCCATCTTTGCGTTTAATAGTTTGAGAAGAGGATAGGTCATCTTCCCATACTACGTGCAAAATGACATTATCATAGTCTTGATTTTCTTGGTGTTGGTGGGCTAACCAATCCGAAGTTTTCAGATGTATCTCTATATTTCCATACCATTTTATATCATTAATGATGATACAGGCTTGGGTAAAGTCTGCGCCTGCATTGTAGTTGTGCTGACCAATATTGATGATTTGTAAAAGCTCTTTTGATGTAGTCATCAGAAGGGATTTATCAAAAAATTGGAATTGCCATAAATAATGAATAAAGGCTTCTTGCATATCTGTATTTTCAAGAAAAAGGTATTTAGTTTTTTTTTAATACAATAATAGTGTATTTTTAGATGCTTTTAAGATATTTATGCGAAAGTTAAAATTTTTACGGAAATGAAACACCTTATATCTTGTCTTATTATTTTTGTGTCAATACATCATGTTTTTGCTCAATCTTTTTCTATTGAGCAGGTATTGAATTCTCCATTCCCTACCGAGCTTAAGGCGGCTCCTTTGGGCAATAAGATTGCCTTAGTCTTGAACCAACAAGGCTCTCGCAATATATGGATAGGAGATGGAACAAACAAATCTTTCAAGCAATTAACTAATTATCAAGGAGATAATGGGCAAGAAATTAATAGCCTCTTATTTACTCCCAATGCAAATTCTTTGATTTTTGTGCGAGGAGGCGCACCCAATGCTGGTGGCGAAATCCCTAATCCTGCCGTTTTGCAAGACGGGGTGGAGCGGGCTATATGGATGATGGATATTGATGGAAAAAACTTAAAAAAATTAGCAAATGGATATTATCCTCGCCTTTCTCCACAAGGTGATAGGATTGCCTATTTATCTGGTGGGCAGGTATGGATAGTTCGGTTGGATTCACTCAAACCTTACAAACTTTTTCAAGCAAGAGGTTCGCAGGGTGCGATTCGATGGTCGCCTGATGGGAGCAAAATCGCATTTGTAAGTAGTAGGACAGACCATAATTTTATTGGAGTATATGATTTTAATAACAAGTCTATCAGCTTTTTAGCTCCAAGTACAGACTTAGATAATTATCCTGTTTGGTCTTACAATAGCAAACAAGTTGCCTTCGTCAGAGTCCGTTCTGATAGAGAGGCATTGATTTTTGCACCGAAGCGCACAGCTCTCCCTTGGTCTATTTGGATTGCAGATATAAGTACTGGAAAGGGGCAGAAAATTTGGGAAGCACAAAAGGGGAAAGGTAGTCATTTCTTCTCGAATGCTCAAAACTCTTCCTCATCTGAAAATCCCTTGCTTTGGACAAGTGATAATTATTTGATTTTCCCTTATGAAGCCGACGGATGGCAACATCTTTACGCAGTAGCAACTCATGGTGGAGAAGCGAAACTCCTTACTGCTGGGCAGGGAGAAGTGGAGTTTGTCATGCTGGCAAATGATAAGAAGTCTGTGATTTATAACTCGAATATTGGAGATATAGACAGAAGGCATTTGTGGCAGGTATCAGCGACTACGCCCCCCAAACAACTCACTTTGGGGAAGGGCATAGAGTGGGGTATGTCGCAAGTGGCAGATGGAACTATTTATTGTTTGCGCTCAGAGGCTACTGTACCTGCACGTTTGTCTATGGTCAAAGATGGAAAATTGGAAAATATTGGTAATGAACTATTTGCTAAAGATTTTCCTTACCAACAATTGGTAGAGCCACAGGCTGTAATGATTACAGCTACTGATGGAATGATGATTCCGTGTCAGCTTTTCTTACCCAAAAATCATTATTGATGATGAATGATGGTGGAAGAGTCGTTAATATCTCTACTGGCACTACTCGCTTTGTCGTACCAGGCTATTCCGTCTATGCCTCGATGAAAAGTGCCATAGAAACCTTCACGCGGTATTTAGCAAAAGAAATTGGTTCAAGAGGCATGGCGGCGAATGTAGTCGCTCCTGGTGCCATAGAAACAGATTTTAATGGAGCCGCTATCCGTAATAACCCACAAATGAAGAGCTATTTAGCATCTCAAACCGCACTTGGTCGTGTAGGAGAAGCTGAGGATATTGGAGGGGTGATTGCCTTCCTTTGTACGGAAGAAGCTCGTTGGATTAATGGACAGCGCATAGAAGTTTCTGGCGGCATGATGCTATAAACAGACACTTATATATCTAATAATCAACCAGCTATGTAAATCTCTTATTACTTCACCACCTGTGCCTTTGCCCAAATCTCCTCTTCGTAGCTAACGCCTAAGCCCGCTTGCGTTGGGATAGTGAGCTTGCCTTCCTTGACCAAAATAGAAGGTGAATACCATGTAGGCTGTTTGGCGGGGCGCGCAGGGTACTCTTGGAAGCCGTATAAATTGGGAATGAGGCTGACTAAGTGCAGAAAAGGCATAGCCAAAGGGTCTGCCTTGGGGCTATGTGGAGCTATTTTTTTCCCAAACTGTTGAGCAAGTTCCGCTACTTGCAAAGCCTTGATAATGCCACCGTTATAGTACAAATCAGGTTGTAAAATATCATAAACATCTTCTTGGCAAATGTCTTTCCAACGATACAAACTTGTATCCTGCTCTCCCCCTGCTAACTTAATCTTTTTCAATGCCTTATTGACCAATCTATTTCCTTCGTAATTTTCCCATTGGCAAGGCTCTTCAAATATATCTACTTGATAATCAATGAGTAATTTCCCTGTTTCTATGCCCATTTTCACATCAAAGGAGCTATTTGCGTCTGCATAAATCGTAGCTTCGGGCATGGCTTTTCGCAGGGCAGGGAGCAGAGCCTTATCTCTTTTGATGGTTTCCTCATTGTAAGTCATGCGACCACCTACCTTGATTTTGATTGCCTTTGCGCCTGTTTCTTGCAGTTTTTGCGCGAATTTCTGTAAGGATAGGCTTCCCAAACAACTGATTTACAGGTACTTTTGCGATTTTTCCTAACAAATCTAATATTGCGATTTCTATATGACCTATGCAGTTGGAAAGGGGCATACTTCCCGCATATTTGTAATTTCTATCGTCAGAGTACGCCTTGTAAACCAATTTTTCAATGCCTCTCGCGTCCTGATTTTGGAAAATAGGAACTATCAGCCCATTGAGTAGGGAATACAAATTTTCCATGCGCTCATTTGCCATCGTAATCCCCGAAATTCCATCTTTGGAGGTAACTTTGATGAATAGCTTTTTCTCAAAACTTAGCATTTCAATCTTGTCTAAAATGACAGGAATAGGAATAAATTGGGTAAGGTCTTGGAGTTTGGGAAAATCCTGATAAACAGGTTTTTGATTATTTGAAAATCCAATTTGAGGCAGGAAACTTCCGCTTATCCCTGCGAGTAAAATA
>JALOMS010000372.1 GCA_025455345.1 Thermoflexibacter sp.
TGAACCGTCCGTCATCAAACTGAAACCTGCCAAAGTAGAGATAGACTCAACCGCTCCCATTTCTTTGGTAATGTCGCTAATCTCGTCCATGACTGCGTCAGTGCGCTCCAACGTTGCCCCTGCGGGTGTAGTTACGTTGGCGTAAATGGTGCCTTGGTCTTCGGTAGGGATAAAACCAAACGGAAGGAAATTATTAATTCCGTAAGTTGCTGATAAAAAGAAAATTAAGATAGCAAAAGTTATCACTTTGCGGTTGGCAATAACGTTCAGCAGTGCCTTGTAGCGGTTGGAAAGTCGCTCAAAACCTTTATTAAACTGGGCAAAAAACAAGGTGAGCAGGTTCTTCTTTTTTTCATGTCCATGGTGATTTTGGAGAATGAGCGCGCAAAGCGAAGGCGTAAGTGTAAGGGCATTGACGGCAGAAATCACAATAGAAATCGCCAAAGTAATGGAAAACTGGCGGTAAAAAACGCCCGAAGGACCCGTCATAAAAGTAACAGGAATGAACACCGCCGACATCACCAAAGTAATCGCAATAATTGCCCCACTGATGTCGCCCATTGCCTCTATGGTTGCCTCTTTGGGCGTAAGGTGAGGATTTTCTTCCATTTTGGCGTGTGTAGCCTCCACTACTACGATTGCGTCATCTACCACAATCCCAATGGCTAAAACAAGCGCGAAAAGCGTGAGCAAATTGATAGAAAAGCCAAATAACTGCATAAAAAAGAATGTACCCACCAAGGAAACAGGCACCGCCAAAATAGGAATAAGTGTAGAACGAAAATCTTGCAAGAAAATAAAAACCACCAATGCCACCAAAATAAATGCTTCTATCAAAGTTTTCACTACTTCATGAATAGAAGCGTCCAAAAAGCGCGACACATCATAACTAATGGTGTAGTCTATATTGGCAGGGAAAGTGGTCGCTTTGAGTTCTTCCATGCGTTTTTTCACGTTTGCAATCACCTCGCTTGCATTGGAGCCAGGGCGTTGTTTGAGGATAATTGCCGCCGAAGGTTTGGCATTTTCCTTTGACAAAACGTCATAGTCCAAAGAGCCAAATTCTATCTCTGCCACATCTTTCAGGCGCAAAATTTGCCCATTTTCATCTGCTTTCAACACGATATTTTCGTACTGCTCCTTATTGATAAACTTGCCAGTATAGCGCAGTACGTACTGCAAAGATTGGGCTTGCTTGCCAGAACTTTCCCCAATTTTCCCAGGTGCCGCCTCCACATTTTGATTTCTAAGGGCATTAATCACGTCATCAGCCGCAATTTCGTAAGCGGTCATGCGGTCGGGCATGAGCCACACGCGCATAGCGTACTCGCGCGAACCCATGATGTCCGCAAAGCCTACTCCGTTAATTCTTTTCAGTTCCGCCAAAACGTTGATGTCCGCAAAGTTGTAAATAAACTTTTCGTCAATGGTCGTATCTGTACTCATCAGGTTCAGGTACAGCAACATACTGTTCACTTCCTTCTCCACAATTACGCCCGCCTTGATGACTTCCTCTGGCAACTCGTCCAAAACCGCAGTAACCCTGTTTTGCACGTTTACGGAAGCAATGTCAGGGTTAGTGCCTACCTCAAAATAGACTTGGATAATGCTTGTGCCGTCATTGCCTGATACGGAAGTCATGTAGGTCATGCCTGAAACGCCATTAATCGCACGCTCCAAGGGCGTAACTACCGCTTTGGCGCACACCTCGGCGTTTGCTCCTGTATATTTGGTCGTAACCGTAACCGCAGGAGGTGCAATATCAGGGAATTGGGTAACAGGCAAACGTGTAATTGCCAACAAACCCAATAGCGTGATAATCAATGAAATAACAATAGATAAAACAGGTCTATGTATAAATATTTTGAACATGGAATCTTTTTTTAGTTATGAGTTATGAATTATGAGTTATAAATTATAAAATACTCATAATCAATATTTTGTTAATATGGATTTAATTCTACCACTAAGACACTTAGACACAAAGAAAATTAATTAATATCCATTATTATGTTGAAATTTAGCTATTTAACTATCTAACAACTAACTATTTTGTTTCGTACAACCTATCTGGTACAAGCGTGACGCTTGTACCTATTTTGATTCAAGGCTCAGCCTTGAACCAGATTATTCCTTCGCCAACTCTGCAATAATGTCTTTTTGGGCAATAGGCTCTACACTTACTGTCATTCCTTCTTTCACCTCTTGGATTCCTTCGTAAATAATTTTATCAGAAGTAGTTAAGCCAGATTCCACCACAAAAAGGTGTGGAATTCTTAGCTTGGGAATAAAACTTTTCATTTTTACTTTATTGTCTTTGTCTATCACATACACATAGATTTTGTCTTGGATTTCAAAGGCAGATTTTTGCGGAATAACCAAAACTTTGTGCAGATTTTGCCTGATTTTAACTTTGCCGCTCGACCCATTCTTTAAAATTAATTCAGGATTTGGGAAACGCGCCCTGAAAGCAATGTTCCCTACGCCGCTATCAAACTCTCCTTCAATCGTTTCTATGCTCCCATCGTGCGGATGTTCGGTGTCATTTGCCAGTACCAAAGTAACATCTTTGTCATCATCTGAATTGTCTTTCAAAATGTTTTGGGCAAACTCCAAATATTCCTTTTCAGAAATGTGGAAATAGGCAAAAACTTCCTGATTATCAGAAATTTTAGTTAGCAAAATTCCTTCGTCAATAAGGCTACCTACCTTGTAGGGAATCCTGTCAATCACCCCATCAAAAGGGGCTTTGATTTCGGTATAACCCAATTGCAGTTTGGTGGTAGCTTCGTGGAATTTAGCTTCCTCAATTTGGGCATACAAAGCCTCTAATTTTGCCTCTGCAATGTCCTGCTCGGTCTTGGAAACTGTATTTTTTGACACTAAAAGTTTGATATTTTCCAAGTTGAGTTCTGCGGATTTCGCCTCGGCAATCGCACTTTTCAGCATAGCATTTGCTTTCAAAACTTCTTCTTTGTAGCCCTGATTGCTTAGGCTGAACAGGAGCTGTCCTTTCTTCACTTTTTGCCCTTCGTCCACGTGGATTTGCTCTATGTAACCCTTTACCCTTGCCCTAATTTCCACATTTTTGATAGAGTTAATCTCTGCTACATAGTTTACGTAATTGACTGTATCTATGTAGATTGGGCTGGTGATAGGGAGTTTGAGTGCTTGACTTGTTTGCTCCTGTTTGTCGCTGTCATTACACGCACTTGCTAATAAGACAAACCCAATACTTAGCAGTATCAGTCTATTTTTAAGAATTAAAAACATAATTTTTTCGTATTAAATGTAATTTTAGGTTCATTTCTGAATGAACAAATAATTGATAATAAAAAGAATAGCATTGTATTGGTTTCAAAAAAACTTCGTAGATTTAGCTTATTTCGGGCGGAGGAGAAAAAGAGCCAAGATGTGCGTCTATCCAAGAGAAATGATAGTGATTGGGATACGTATTTTCTTGTTTCTGGTGATAAAAAAGAGGCATTTGCAAATTAATCACATGATGTAGTTCACTTTGATTGGCATTTTCACCGAACTTGCCACCATCAGGAATATCGTCATCTTCATCTTCTGGGGTAGTGTCGGGCGTGTCCATACACCTGTCGGTGAAAAACTCTACCACAGAATTAATCTCATCTTGTACTTCTGTTGCACAACTATCTGAAAATAAAGGGATTATCTCTGGGAAAAACACAGAAGTATTCAAATAATTCAGGAGTAAAAATAATATCGTTGCTTTTTTTGACAAGTGATTAGAAGACGCTACAAAACTATAAAGCAAAATTAGGAAGAAAATGTTTTAATAAACCAAGATTATTGTTCGTGGTCTATATTTTGTACTTTTTAATTAGAATACTATTTACTAACTTTGTAAATAAAAGTATGCTTTTTTATGCGAATTAGCCCACAAACAATTCAGAGAATCAAAGACAGTGCAGACATTGTAGATGTAGTTCAGGATTTTCTCTCTCTCAAGAAGAAAGGGCAAAATTATTGGGCTTGTTGTCCATTTCACAATGAGAAATCGCCTTCTTTTTCTGTTGCACCAGCCAAAGGGATTTACAAATGCTTTGGGTGTGGGGCAGCAGGCGACTCTGTGAAGTTTGTCATGGACCTCGAGGGGTTGAGCTATCCTGAAGCCTTGAAATATTTGGCAAACAAATACAATATAGAAATAGAGGAAGATAATAGTGTTGCGACTGATGAGTACAAAGCACAGCAAAGCCTGAGAGAAAGTGTGTTGATAGCTATGCAGTTTGCCCAAAGATATTATCAAAATATACTACATCACGATAACGAAGGTAAAGCATTGGGAATGACTTACTTTAGAGAAAGAGGTTTTTCTTTACAGACCATAGAAAAGTTTGGCTTAGGATATAGCAGGGACGATTGGCATGACTTTCATAAGAGTGCAACCAAAGAAGGTTTTGCAGAGGAAATTTTAGAAAAAGCAGGGTTGATTATCAAAAAAGAAGAAAATGAGAAATCTAACCTCTATGACCGTTTTCGCAATAGAGTCATGTTTCCCATTTATGATTTGGCAGGAAAAGTGATTGCTTTTGGGGCGCGGATACTGAAAAAAGATGAGAAACAGCCTAAATACCTGAATTCGCCTGAAAATGAGGTTTATAAAAAAAGTGATGTCTTGTATGGCATCTTCCAAGCCAAAAATGAGATAAGAAATCAGGATAACTGTTACCTCTGCGAAGGCTACACTGATGTTATTTCTTTACACCAAGCAGGTATTCAAAATGTAGTTGCTTCCTCTGGGACTTCTCTTACCGAAGGACAAATCAAACTTGTTAAGCGATTTACAGATAACATCACTGTCTTATATGATGGAGATAATGCGGGCATAAAGGCTTCTCTAAGAGGCATAGATTTGATTTTGGAGCAAGGGCTGAATGTAAGAGCGGTGGTATTTCCGCATGGAGAAGACCCAGATAGCTATGTACAAAAAATAGGTAGCTTGTACTTCAAAGAGTTTTTGATAGAAAATACCAAAGACTTCATCACCTTCAAAGCCGAACTATTACTTGGAGAGGTCAAAACCGACCCTATCCGCAAGGCTGGTGCTATACGAGATATTACCAATAGCATAAGTAAAGTTCCCGATGGCATAAAACGAGAAATCTATGCCAAACACTGTGCTGAACTATTTGATATAGATACACATACCTTATTGGTAGAAATAGATAAAACACTCATTCAAAAGGGTTTACAAGAGGATAAACGCAAGCAAGAAGAACAAAGAAAAAATGAAGAAAAACAAAAACGTCAAAAAGAAGACAACCTGCCTTCTTATTTGAACGACATACCCCTCCCTACGGAAGAATATTACATAGATATTCCTATTTATCAAGAAGAGGCTATACAGATTTTAGATGAGCTTCAGAAGAAAGAAACCAAATCTCTCCAAAAGGTAATTATCAAGTTGATAGTCAAGTAAAGCTGTGGCAATATCTCTTGGCAGAAATAGAAGAACTACAGTTCCATACGCCCCTTTATTTCAAAATGCTGACAATGTACCGAGAAGCGATTAGCCAAGGGATTGAAGCAGATGATAGCTATATGATTCGTTATGGGACTCCTGATGTAGTAGAAACAGTTGTAAATATTACTTCAGAAAAATATCAAGCAAGCGAGAACTGGGAAATCATGCACGAAATTGTGATTCCCCATGAAAGCGATTTAGAAAGATTGCCCAATACAGTTTATACCTACGTACTTAGGCATAAGTATAAGTTCATTGTCAAGTTATTAAAGGAAATAGAAGAAAAACTTGATGCTGTAACAGAAGAAGAATTAGTCCAATTATTAGAAGAGTATCACCGACTCAATCAAATCAAAAAATCTATGTTGTCAGATTTAGGTACGGTTATTTTACCTGAGTAATTATACGCTCATCG
>JALOMS010000373.1 GCA_025455345.1 Thermoflexibacter sp.
GGGAAGAAAATTCTGAATTTTTGTGTAAAAAATGATACTTGTTTTTACACGCAATTTTGCAAAACTTTAAAGCATTATTTTTGTGTACGGTTTTAAATTCATATATTCATATTTTAGAATTTAGCAGCTATTGTGCCTTTATCTTATAAAGATATTCTATTATAATACCTATATATACCCCTATAAGCCCTTCTAAAAAACCAATCACTTTTTTTACAAGTGGTAAGCCACTCATCACTATAGCATCAGGGTTATATTCTAAATCTGGCAAAGTATCTCCCCATACGAAGGCTCCTAAGCTAATCACTATTACAGATAAGATAATATAAGTACTTAAAATAAAATAAGCAATATGCCTTTTTTGCTTTAATTTAATTAAATAACTCTTCTCATCAGGTATTTGTATATTTCCGAAATTTTCCACATCATGACTGAAATAATACCTAAGAATAATAGTCAAATGTGCTGTAAACAAAGGAAATAGAATAATGCCTAAATCAACAACATCTTCAATGGTATATCTTCTTATTAATACGGTTAGCAATAATTCAAAAAATATCAAAACTTTGCCATAAAGTAATATTTTAAGAACTCCATTTCTTAACGCATGAAATTCTTTTTTTATTTCCTCCATATTTTATTTCTTTAATATTATTCTTGCAATATTATCATAATAGCTTTTTAAAGAGTTTTTATAATCTGAATCGTTCTCCATATTTGTATCTGCAACTCTAATAGAATTGAATATTTCACATGAATAGACTCCATAGATTTTTTCTATGACAGGGGCATCATTATCCTTTTTTGAAATATATCCCATCAACTTCTCATAAGCTGTTCCTCCTAAAGCACATTTACTATTTGTCCTTACCTCTCCAATGAGATTTTGCACACCAAATGATAGTATGCTATTACGGATGGTACTCACATACCCATTATCACTATATTTGCTAAAATAGTTTTTCAGTTTAGTATTTATTTCATATAATGATAAATTATTGGAATTAGCAATTGGAACGGAAATAAAATTAGCTTTAACATTAGCATTAGTAATATCTCTAATTATTATTAGAGATTTAGGTACTCCTCCTTGCCCCATAGCATCAACAGAAGATTCTTTTATAGTTAAGTCAGTTAAGTCAAAAGAAAGAGTAATCAATTTTGCTGGCGATTCTATTTTTATAATAAGTTGTGAATCTGATATATTCATTAAAAAAGTACAATAAGAATAAATGAAATCATTTAATAACAGTCCACTATTTTGTGCTTTGAAAGTATCAGTTAAAGCCACATAATCAGTTGTGCAGATGAAAGAAATAGTTAATTTATTCTTCTTTATATCAGTTTCTAATTTATGTATGGATAAATAATCTTTTAAATTATTCTCCTTCAACCACTCATCAAGAGCAGTTTTATTATTTTCAAACAGAGAATCATCTTCTTTTCTTATTGGTGAGCTGGTTTGCCCAAAAGCGAGTAAAGATGTAAATAGAAAAATAAGAATAAATAAACTTTTCATTTTGTAGGATAATTTTTTTAATTTTAATTATGGTGCGCCCCAAAGTTTGGACAAGTTCAATACTAAACGCTGGTTATTTTATTTAGTTTCAGATTTCAGAAAATAAAAATTATATTTACACTACGAGTTGTTGCACATATAATAACCTCACTAAAAAAAATATATTTTTTTTCGGAATTATCAGTTTATTGGTAGAATCTTGTTTAAATACAAAAATTCAATATGTAAATTACTGATAATGAAACTTTTAATAAAATAAACTTATTAGATTATTTTGTTAAATACAAAATATCCTATAATTCCTTTTTTTTGCAATTCCAAAGCTGTAAATATTGTTGCAAATATAAAAATGAGTTGTTTTATCTCCTAAGTCTTTTTCTCCCTATTCGTTAAAAGTAAAATTGCTCTAAGTCAAAAATGTAATTCTTAATACGCAAAAATTTTGAATATTCGTAATGCTCTTTTGGAACTTCTGAAAACTCTATCCTATATATTTTTGATTTACAATAGGTTCTTAAAGACATTCTTTCTGTTGGGGCTTCGACTGTTTTCATCTTAAAACTTGAATCTACTACCAAATTTTCCTTATGCCTCAAAGAATCCAAGAGCATTTGCAAAGTTTGCTTCTCTTGTTTGGGAAAATAAGTTTGTTTTCCTGAAAATGAAGTGATAAACAAGACCACACAAAAAATGAATAGCTTTTCATCATTTATTTTTGTATCGAAGAAGTTAGAAGTCAAATTTAAGCGAGTATTTTATCTCTTTTCAGAGTAATTTGAGGTTCTTGCGATTTTTTTCCTTGAATTATGTTTTCTTGTTTTTGAAGTTCTTTGATACTTTTTTTCCAAAGTTTGCGAAGTTCTTGTGCTATCGAGAGCGGAGGATTCCCTGATAAACAGAAAGCAATCATTTTTTCAGCTTCTCTATATTCTGCGATATGAAAGGCAAGCCATGCCGCACTTTTAAAAATAATTGAGCGTGTAGGTTCATTTTCCATGTCGTTTAGCAACAACATTGCGGCTTGCTTTTCCAATTCATAACCCTTTCTGTTGTTCTCTAATGCTGAAATATGGTTGCCTTTTTGACTTTCTATATAGGCAAGGCTCGCCAATTCCATTGCTTCTTCGTGTAACTGCTCAAATGTTTTCATTTTTTCAAAATGATTAATGAAGGTTTACTAAATTCTACAACAATCACAAACGTAACTAAATTCAAATCTTTGCTTTGTTCTGCTTGTTTTTCTTTCAGCTTTATTCTTTGATTGATTTGTGCTTGACTGCCTTCTAAAATTCCTGAAATTTCTAAGATTGCATGAAAGATTCCTTGCGAAGTGCCTTGTTTTTCTTTCAGCCAAAAATCAAAACCTGTGCCTTGCACCGATTGCTTCACTATCTCATAGCCAGAAAATTGAGTAACAGCTAACATAGCCAAACAGCAAGCACCTTGCTCCACTGTTGCTTTCAAGTCAGTCCTTGAATCTCTAATTTCCTCTGTTGTCTTTTCCCAAAATAATTCAAAATGCTCATTTATATCTCCTTGAATAACAAGAGAAACTCCCTGCTCGTGATTAAAATAGTCTAAACAAACGGCAGCGGCTTCTGAAAAATGCTCACACAACACGTGAGAAAGCCTCACTTTGTCTTTCAAAGAATAAATATCTATTTGCATGCTTTGAATATTTCTGTACCAAATCACGTATTTTGTATGAGAAAATACAAGAAATTTAATAAATTACCAACAACTCACTACTTAATCTTTTGGTTTCTTGATAAATAGCAATATCTACTTTTTGCGCCCCCACACCTTTGAGGTATTCTAATTTTGTATCGAAGAAGCTATTTTGCAAGTGATTAGTGATAAGTAATTAGTTATGAGTTATTTGCAAAGGTAAGGAATTATTTTATTATTCATCACTACCAAATTCTTTGATTATTCTTTTTAGTCCTTCGGGAGTGTCTTTGGGAATCTTTTTAAAGTTAAAACTGCTTGGAATAGTATAAGTTTCTACTATCTCTCCTTTATTTAGCCTTAGATAGATATATTCTTCTGTTTTGTAGCGGAAATAACCTTTTAAAAGGTCATCTTCTACTTGTTTGCCAAAACTCATCACATATATACCAGAAAGCCAATCTGCTAATACCATATTATTATCTATCTTATCTCTAAAAAAAACATCTAAATTAACACTATCTTTATCTATGGAGTAGAAGCCTGTCCCTGAATGTAATTCAATTTTTGTTAAGTACACTTTTTTTCTCTAACAATCCATTGGCAATTGGGCGCACCATTTTTTTCGTAATTCTCCCAATTGTAAAGCCACTTTGTATGGTCATTGGAGAAATAAGCAAGAAGCGGACTGATACGTTTTTTACTATAAAAGTAACCTCCTTTATTTTCATAAATAATTGTATCATTGCTATTTAAACGGAAATAATAGGCAATATAGTTCTGATTTAATACCAGCATTTTAAATTTATTATACAATGCACTATCCTCAAATGAGTAGTTATTTTTAGAGGTAATTTTCCTAATTTTATCAGATTCTTTCTTATCAAGAATTTGTGTATTTACTACTTTCCCATTCCTAACATGAAAATAATACCATAACTTGGTATTCCAATAATTCTTTTTATCTCTTAGCTGACACTCTATTACTCCACTAAACCAATCTGCAAAAACCATTTGATTTTGAAAAGTGGGGTCTTTTTGAGATTTTACACCAAAATCTTCTGGCTTAAATCTTTTTATATCAGATTTTATATCAGAAGGATTTTCAAAATCTATATGTTCTATCATGATTTCTTTTAGGAATAACTTATTATTTTCTATTTCCCATGTAGCAATATGTCCACGATAATTTGCTGTACTGAGCATAGAGAATGGATATTTGAGATTATTTTGCCAAAAATAGGTTTGTAGTGGAGAAGGATGTCCCCAACCTGTACTCAATGTTAATTCTTGATTTTTATAATAGAGAATGTCTGGCTCTTGCTCAGTGGCGTAAGAAATATGAGCAACTAATAATAAGCAGAGTACAAGTATTGATTTTTTCATAATATTTTGTAAATAGAATATTTGAGAAGAAGATAGTTAAAAAACATAAGTAATTAGTTATGAGTTATTTGCAAAGGTAAGAAATTTGTAGGAAAATGCAAAAGTAAAAAATTACTCTACCAACAACTCATTCCTTAACTTTTTGATTTCTTGGAGTATAAATTTTGCTATACACATACTGATATTATCTTTTGAGTTACTTCTTTGAACTCATCATATACTCTTTTTACAGCTTGGAAGTGCGCCCCGATAGCACCTTCTGCGGGTTTAAGTAGAAATATAGGCTTACGTGCCTCCATTGCCATAGGCATTAGGCTGTGATAATGACGCAATAGACCTAAACAATTACTATCTATTTGAATATCAATAAGTTCATTAGAAGGCTGTTTAAGCACAAAATTCTTATACGTCTGTGGAATACGATTTGACCATTTCAAATATGACTTGACAGGTCTGCTTTCTTTGGCAGTGTGTTGCATAGCAATATAACCTACGGGTTTCATCTTTCCTTCGGGCAGTATGATTTTTTGAGGTTGTGGATTCCTACTTTTGCGGTCTTCCCACTGTTCACGCCAACTATCTAAGGTCATGCCCAAGTTTTTAATACCTTGCAAAGAAAATAAGTCAGAACCCACAGGCAATATCACATAGTCGGAGGCAATGACTACAGCCCTATTAATCGCACCCAAATTGGGTCCAATATCTATCAATACAACATCTGCCTTTACTTTTTCTGCGGCTTCTGTAAGAATCTTGTGAAATAGAGCCACTACTCGGAAAGAGTAAGTGTCTTTGTCTAAACAATTTGCCCAAGTATTGCTCAACTTATCTTCATAAGTCGA
>JALOMS010000374.1 GCA_025455345.1 Thermoflexibacter sp.
TCAGATAGACTTTACCCCACAACAGGAAAAGAAAATCAAACCGTTTAACTGGCAACAAAAATTTCCACAAGTATTCAAAAAAGGAGGTGCATTTGACTTAGTAATTGGGAATCCACCGTATGTTAATATTGAGAATTTAGATGAAGTTTCTAAGACTTATTATTTTCAAAAATACAAGACTTGCAAGGGTAGAACAGATATTTATATTGCTTTTATAGAAAATAATCTCAAAAATATTCGCAAGAATGCGCTAATTTCTTACATTATTCCGTATGCTTTTACCAACCAAAACTATGGTAGTCTGTTGCGTGAACTATTGATAAAAAAGTTTTTCATTGCAGAAATAGTAGATACGAGTAACTTCCTCATTTTTAGCTCTGCCAATGTAAGGAACATTATTTTGTTATTGCAAAAAACAGAAAATCAGAAAACTACAAATATCCATCTTGCCAAAAGTAAAGAGAACTTCATCAATCAAGAGTTTCAATCGCATACAATTAATCAAGAGGATTTTTTATCATTGAAAGATTTTCGCCTCGAAACTAAACCTGTTCATCACTTGCTTAGTATCAAGGAAAAGGTTTGGGCAAACGCTATTCCCTTAGACCACATTTGTTTGGTAGCTTATGGCGCAAGGCTGAATCATAAAACCAAGAAAATAGGCAAGGAGGCTTATATTCATGAAAAATCCAAAGTTGGGTTCAAGCCATTTTTAGAAGGGAAGAATATTGAAAGATATATTTTTTCTCAATATGGTTGGCTTAACTATCAACCTACCGAACATTATAATTCTATGTTCCCTGAACTATTTGAAAATGAAAAAATTATGTTTATCAATGTGGTAAAAGACAGACTTAGATTTGCCTATGACGACAAGTTTTTTTACAATAGTCATACAGTAATTAATTGTGTAAGAATAGATAAATTAGTGAATGCAAACCACATTTCTGCTAAAAAGGCAGTACAAAGTTCAGACTTAGAATTGTGTAAGAAATATAGCTACAAGTTTTTATTAGGCTTACTTAATTCAAATTTGATTAACTGGTACTTTAAGACTTTTCTGAGCGAAAGTTTACATTTCTATCCAAATGATGCTAAAAATCTTCCTATCAAGAAAATTGACTTTGATAACAAAATAGAAAAAAACATACATGATAAAATAGTAACTTACGTTGACCAAATCCTCTCTTTCCATGAGCAAATGAAAACTATTTATTCAGAAATGAAAAAAGAGCCTCTGAAAGATAGAATCGCCTACGCAGAAAGCCAAATAGACAGACTGGTATGCGAGCTTTATGGATTGGACGAGGGTGAGAAAGAGATTGTTTTGGAGTGAGTAGATAAAAATCTTTATTAATTTCCTATCTCTTATGTTAAAATTCTAAAAACTCATTAAATTAGCTCATTAAAATTTATCGCTAAAACGTAAGCAGTTACAAATACAAAACAAAATGAAAGAGCTTCGTAAGGGGAAAAACTGCCTTAATTGTGGTTTAGAATTGGACAAAAAGTATAATCATTGCCCTCAATGTGGACAAGAAAATACTAATAATAAGGTGTCTTTGAGGGAATTAGTCATGGACACAATACTTAATTATTTGAGTTTTGATATGCTTTTTGGTCGTAGCTTGCTCCCCTTTTTATTCAAGCCGGGGTACTTGGTCAAAGAGTTTTTGGAAGGGCGAAGAGTAGGGCATATACATCCTGTGCGCTTATATTTGATTGTCAATTTTCTCTTTTTTTTGATTTTTGTAAGAGTAGTAGATTTACAAACAATAGAAAAAAAATTGGCTTTGAAAGATAATAATAAGCCTACCAAGCAGAAAAAAGCTTTCGTGTATGAAGACGGAGATACTACTCAAATGAAATTGAAAGATTTTGCTAAAAAGTTGAGCATAGATAGAAGTAGTCTAAGTGGAGATTCATTGGCTATTTTTTTGGAAAAAGAAATAAAAAAACAGAAAATTCCTGTTAATTACCAAATCAAAGAGGTAGAAGAAGAAGATTATATAGATATTGGAGGATTTGGGGCTAAGCAAACGGATAAAAAGGGCAGTAATGCGTTTAGCTGGCAAAGATTTGTAAGACATGTGGGGAATAAAGATTTATCGCCAGAACAGTTCTTGGACTCGATAGGCATTAAGGATAAAAATCCTACTACAATTAAAGCCGCCTCACAAGCCATGAAAATAGGGCGCAATGACTTGTCTATGTTTATTCTTAATATCATCAATAATATTCCTTTGATGATGATATTGATGCTTCCATTATTTGCCTTTTATTTAAAAATTTTTTATGCTTTTTCTAAGCGATTATACATAGAGCATCTGGTGTTTACCTTTCATTTCCAATCATTTAACTATGTTTTATTAGCCATTATTCTTGTCATTTTTCATTATCAAAAAGACGCTTCAGAAAATCATATTGTAAATATACTTTTATGGTCTATGATTATTTGGACAGTTTATAACGCTATGGCAATCAAGCAGGTATATGCCCAATCTTGGCTAATGACCTTGTTCAAATTATTTTGGATAGGCATTTTTTATGTTACTACACTTTCTTTCTTTCAGTTGGGCGTTTTGATATATTCTTTTTTTACTTATTAAAGACTTATCATTATCAAGTGGCTTACTTTTTATCTATTCTTGTATCGTTTCTATGTAACTTTTCGTTTGTAACTTAATATTACAATATGTATTTTCATAAAAATAGTCAGAAAACTTTAATTTTTTTAATCATGAAAAAGATATTATTTTACTCATTTGCAGTGCTTTTGTATGCTTGTGAAGCTAAAACTACCCAACAAGCAAGTCAAACAACTGAAACAGTAGCCCAAGCACAGGAGCAACAAGAAACACTTACTCCCCAAAATAGTACAGAAGAACAAATCAAAGGATATTGGGTAGGAATGTTTGGAAAAAATAAGATAAATATTACTATCACAGATTTGTTAGAAGATGGCAAGGTAAAAGGGTATAGCGTGGTATCTGGAAACGACCGCAAGTTTGAGGGGACTTATCAGGTCAATGGGCAACTGTATTCCTTCGAAGTAAAAGAACCGGGAGATGATAAGTATGACGGACAGTTTGAGTTTTCTATCAATTTGGCAGATGTAGAACCCAAACTTTCTGGCAAATGGACTCCATATAACACCAAAATGGCTGGAAAAACTTATACTTTAGATAAAAAGATATTTGCATATAATCCTCAAGTTGGAGATTATCCTAATACCTCTACCCAATTACTTTCGCAGGAAGACATAGAAAATTATATTAAAAGTGATTTGCGAATTATGAGGAATGAAATTTATGCACGCCATGGCTACTCTTTCAAAATGGTAGATATGCGTACACATTTTGACAATCAATCTTGGTATATTCCTATGACTACGGACATTCGCAACAAACTATCAGAGATAGAAGTAAAAAATGTAGAACTCATCAAACGCTATGAGCAGTATGCCGCCGAATACTATGACGAGTTTGGTAGATAAAATGATGTAAAAATTTATTGGTCAGCACACAATGTATGCAAAAAAAATCTCTATGCGATTCGTCATTAACCCCAAGGCAGGTGTAAAAAGCAAACAAAATATACCACAACTAATTAATAATCTGTTAGATAAAAATAAATACGAGTGGGATATTTGTGAAACTAAGTATGCGGGACATGGACGGATATTAGCAGAAGACGCAGTTAAGAGTGATACAGAGGTCGTGGTCGCAGTAGGCGGAGATGGTACAGTAAACGAGGTCGCCAACGGGCTAATGGGAAGTAAGACAGCTCTTAGTATTTTACCCATGGGGTCAGGCAATGGATTAGCCCGACATCTTGGTATCCCAATGAATTTGGATTTGGTATTGAAGCAAATCAACTACTTAGATAGGCAGTCAGATAGATATATAGATGTAGGATTTTTTAATGATAGACCCTTCTTTTGTACGGCAGGGCTTGGATTTGATGCTTTTGTGAGTCATCATTTTGCAAATCATACGCAAAGGGGACTATGGAGCTATATAAGGACTGGTATAACACACTTTACCTCTTACAAACCTTTGGAATATTTGATACAAACCGACCAAGAGGTATTCCAAAAGAAAGCTATCATACTTACAGTGGCTAATGCCGCCCAATATGGAAATAATGCTTTCATATCTCCCCAATCGGATATTGCAGATGGTTTTTTAGAACTTTGTATCATTCGTCCGAGCCATATTGGGCGATATTTGCAGTTATTGTATAAGATTTTTAGAAAAACTATACACCATGACCCTACGGTTGAGATATACAAGACAAAACAAATCTCTATACAAACCCAGAGAGAGGTATTCTTACACTTAGACGGAGAAGCAGTCATAGCCAAAGAAGACCGATTTACTTTTACTGTGAAGCCTTCTTATCTGAAGGTTTGGATATAAAATAAGGATAGGCTGTCTCAAAAGTACCAATCTTTGTCAAAGCCTGATACTTTTGGGACAGCCTAACCATCTATCCAATAGGGATTATAAAACTTAGCTTATTGATTTGCTGATTTGGTTTCTACCTCGCCTTTGAGATACAATACAGCCGAACCGCCTTCAACATTAGCTGTTACAGTAACACTTTTAGTGAAAGTTCCTGAACTTGCGGCGTTAAAAGTAGCCATTACAAAACCTGTTTCTCCCGGAGCGATAGGAGCTTTGCTGTAATCTGGTGTAGTACAGCCACAAGAAGCCTGAACATTAGAAATCACTAATGGTATTTTACCTGTATTTTTGAATTTGAAAGTAGCAGTTACAGGATTGCCTTGAGGAATCTTGCCAAAATCTTTGGTTTCTGCTTGTAACCATTGGAAAGCCGCTACGTTAGCAGGTTTTTGAGTATTAGTTTGAGCGAAACTTGCTGCGCCAAATAAAAGCGTGAATACGAAAGTTAATAAAATTGATTTCTTCATGACTAAAATAAATTGTTTAAAAATTAAAATAATTGAGTATAAGATTTGTAATATGCTCGAGATATGTTTTATTTATTTTTAACATTGCAAAGATAAATCCTTATTCTGGAATTTGCTGTTAATAAATTTTCAAACTTTGTTAAGGAGTTGTTAATGATAATTTATGCTTCATTTACTCTTTTATTCTTTCCCCGTCCAACTATTCATCTATCACTTGAAAAAAAGCCAAGTGATGTTGCTTCTGTGGCTTACGCTCATCGCTATTGTCATTGGCTATTTTGGCAAGGATTTAGGTATTCCTTACCTATTTTTAGATGCTGAATATTTAGGCAAGGTCGATTTCTTTAGCTTTTTCTTTGTTGGGGCGGCATTGGGTATTCTATCTATGTCTTTTCATATCACTTGTTATATTTTGATAGGGCATCGTTTTGGCTTTTTGGCTTCCTTGCGTCTTCCTTTTACCAAGTTTTGTAT
>JALOMS010000375.1 GCA_025455345.1 Thermoflexibacter sp.
AAATACTAATGTAATAAAAATAACAAATTACTCATATTTTTTTAACTATTCTATCATATCAAACCCAACTATTATTACTGACCGCATTGCTATTAGCAATAAGGTCAAAGCCGCCCGAAAAGAAAAACATTATCATCAAAAAGAAGTAGCTGGTCACTTAGGTGTTAGCCAAGCCAACTATTCTCAAATGGAAAATGGTATTATTAGCATTAACGTAGAACAGATTGCAAAGTTGGCAACTTATCTTGGCAAGGAAATCAATTATTTTTTTAGTGATGATTCTACCCCCCCCCACACTAACTTATTTTTAATCAATAGTTTAAAAATTAATTTATTACCTTTAAAAGAGTTAACACTATGTTTAAGAGTAACCCCTTCCCCTTCTACCCCCAAACCGAGGCGATGGACTGCGGTCCCACCTGCCTCCGCATGGTCGCCAAGCACTACGGCAAGGCGTACAGTCTAAGCACTTTAAGAGAAAAGATGCACTTGAGCAGAGAGGGAGTTTCCTTTCTCTCTATCAGCGAGGTAGCAGAGGAGATAGGTTTTCGCACTTTGGCAGTCAGCGTCCCCTTTGAGAAGCTCGCCACAGAGGGCAGTTTCCCATGCATTGTACATTGGAATCAGAATCACTTTGCGGTGGTGTATAAAATACAGACCTCCCCCCGCCCCCCTCAAAAGGGGGAAAATACTAATTTTCATAGTATTAGCTTACAAGAAGTAAACAGCAAGACTTGGCGCAGGCGATGTGGAGTAGTCATGCAAGATGGCTTTATTTTCTCTGATACCATTGCCAAAAATATTGCACTTTCAGACGAAATACCTGATAAAAAGCGGTTGCTCTATGCCTCAAAAGTTGCTAATATTCAAGAGTTTGTAGAAACTCTGCCTTTGGGCTACAACACCAAAATAGGAGCGGAAGGAGTAGGGCTTAGTGGTGGGCAAAAGCAAAGAATCCTCATAGCACGTGCAGTTTACAAAGACCCAGAATTTCTCTTTTTTGATGAGGCTACTTCCGCCTTAGATGCTAATAATGAGAAAATTATCATGGAAAACTTGCAAGCATTTTTCAAAGGAAGAACCGTAGTAGTAATAGCCCACAGGCTAAGTACAGTAAAAAACGCCGACCAAATTATTGTATTAGAAAAGGGCAAAATCGTAGAAATGGGTAGCCATCTTGTACTTTCCAAAGAAAAGGGAAGGTATTACGAATTGGTAAAAAATCAGTTAGAATTGGGAAATTAACGAATTAGGTAAAATAATCCAACCCCTTTCCTCTAACCTTTCTCTAACCTCAAAGTATTCCTGAAAACTATTTTCCACTAATAGGCAACTCGCTTTGAGAATCTAAAATCTTTGAATCTGGAATTATAAATTTTCCATTGATAATTCCAGATTCCCAATTGACAGATTTCAAATTGATTATATAAAAACTTAAACTTTTTAACCTCATGTTTACTAATTACTTAAAAATTGCCTTCCGCAAATTGCTCAAATGCAAGGACTATGCTTCTATTAATATTTTGGGGCTTGCTGGTTATTAGGTATTCAAAGCAACAAGGGTAAACCATATGTGGAGTTTGAGGAGTGAGTAGAGAGTAAAAAACTTGGAATAAGAGAATTTTTCATTTCTTTATTCCAAGTCTTTAGTGTATTTTCTTTGCTTTACAATCGTTTTCTTAAACTAAAACCAAATCCTACATTGTTGTCTTGAGTCGGGAAACTATAAATGCTCCAAGACAAAGATTTTTCTTTAGGTTTCCTATTTGTCATTAAATTCCAAGCACTTAAAATCATTGTACTTGTACCAAGTCCAATGTTTATCAATGATAAGTTTCTTTGAGCAGGATCGATATAAGTTACACCCCAAAATACTTGTTCTTTTGGATAGTTTAATGCACCAAGGGTTATCTGTCCTACACTTGTAATTAGTCCTAAAATTGGTACAGCCTTGTTAGTTGTTCCTTTGTACATTTGAACCCCATTAATTGTGTTTAGAGATAAATTAATTCCAATACTTAAAGCAGAAGAAACACCATAAGCAGGAGGTATATATGGTTCTGGTTGATAATGATAAGCAGGTTGTATCATCGCACATTCCTCTTTGGTTAGTCCGCTCGATTGAATCCAATTATCAATCTTAGGGTCATTCATTGCTAATAAATATTCATACTTGAAATTTGAGTTTATTTCTTCTGCTATCTCTCTTCCTGCAGTTTGTTCTATTAAGTATCCAACAGCACAAATTTTACCATTTTTATCAATAAAGCAGGGCATTCTTTTATTGGGATAATCATAATTTCTTGGAAAAACTCCTGCTTTCCAATATTCATTCAATAGATTTAGCATTTTAAGTCTATTTTCTTGTTGGTGTTTTTCCAAAGAAGAAACATCTTTACTCCTCAAAAGGGTCTCAACATACCCTAAATGTGTTTGAAGTCTCAAATCTTCGCTCGTCTCTTTTGTTGGAATACTTCCAAAACTTTCTATAAAACTTATATCACCAATAACAGCATTCACTGTTTGATTGATTTCAATAGCCTTTTTGCTACTACTTACAATCATTATCAGCATAAAAATTGTCAAAATAGATTTTGATGTTTTCATATTAGTCTTCAGTATTTATTATGTATATAATTATCAGATTATATTAATTTATCTATTATACTTAAAGAAATAACTATACATCTGCAATACATAGTTAGTTACGGCGGTGAAGTGATTACCATCTACTAATGCCAATTCTACATTATTTGCTCCTCTGGCGCGCATAGCATTATAAGCCGTTTCCGAATTGAGCGGAATAACAAAATCATCTGCTTTTCCATGTACCAACAGGGTAGGCACTTGAGGTTTCCAATCAAATACATCATTATCCCTAATCGCATTGAGCATACCTGTATCTGTTCCTCTAAGAATTCCCTCTCTAAAAGATGGAAGAAACAACTGCTGAGGATTTTGGCTGATTTGAGCAAAGGGACCATTTTGTTGGATACTTCCTGCATTGGGTTCGGTAAAGAAGGCAGTCATTGGGCGATTGAGCTTATAAGCGGCATTGTAGGTTTGTAAGACCCAAACATAGTTGTTAATAAAAGAAAGCCCTGTATTTTGGTTTAATACGTAATTGGTAAAGGCTGTCTTGTTATAAGCACCTGCTCCTAATACGCTGGCAGTAATTTTAAATTCAGAAGGGAATTCTTCTTCCATCATTTTTTGCATAGACATAGTAGCAAAACCTCCTTCGGAATAGCCTGTAAGAAACAAGCGGTCGTTCAATGGAACACTTTGGCTATTACAAAACTCTCTTACTGCCCTGAGCATATCCAAAGATGCCGTTGCTAAGGATTTGCGATGTTCGTAAGGGTGAGGAATCTGTTTGGATGCTCCATATCCAATATAATCAGGCAGAGAAACGACATAACCTACGGAGGCAATCAGCGCACCTATCGCTCCAGCTTCGCTATTGAGATTAAAGTTGGACGGAGCTTCATTGTCATTGCGAATCGTACCATGTTGGTAGCTTACAATGGCTAATCTATCCGTAGTTGTAGGTACGAGGATTGCACCTGAAGCCTGTATCTCATTGTTATCTAAGTCTTTGGTCTTATATACCACTCTATATACTTTGAAGGAATATTTGGTGATAGATGTAACAAGTACATTGCCTGCGAACAAATTGTCTAAGGTGCTTTTGGTAACATCTGTAACAGGAGTAGCACTGACGAGGTACTGCGGAGCTGGCTGGTCGCTGTCTTTGGAACAAGAGGAAAATATAAAAATGCTGATTAGAAAGAATACAGATAAGCGACTGAATCGCACATACAAAGATTTTTGTAACATAGATTTAGAGATAAGTAAAATGATTTTAAGTATTAAAGCAAACAAATTACTAATTTAAAATAACTTCATGTACATTTGCTTTGTTAAAAAAAATAAATAACTTAGAAATTCTTTTGTGCATCTCTAATTCAAAAGTCAGTAGAATGATAGTTGATATTGTCTGACTAAGACCCAATACTTAATAACAAACAAAGCATCACAAGCACAAAAGCAATTTAGAGATAAAAGTGAAAGCGAAAAGAAGATGAAAAACGAGCAGATTACCATCAAAGATATTGCGAAAGCACTGAATATATCCACTTCTACTGTATCAAGAGCGTTGCGGAATCACCCCGATATTAGTGATGAAACCAAGAAAGTAGTATCAGAGTTAGCCAAGCAACTGCAATATCACCCTAACTCGATAGCCTCCAGTTTGAGGAATAAAAAAACTAATACCATAGGGATTATTGTCCCTGAAATTATCCATACATTTTTTGCTTCTGTCATCGCAGGAGTAGAGGAAGTGGCTTATAATGAAGGCTACAAAGTGCTTATCTGCCAATCCAACGAAAATTATGAAAAAGAAATTATCAATATGCAAACGCTGATTTCAAGTAGAGTCGATGGCATTTTGGTTTCTATTTCTAACCAAACACAGCATTATGAGCATTTTGAGCTTGCTTTACAACGTAAAATTCCATTGGTATTTTTTGATAGGGTATGCGAAGAGTTATCTACCTCCAAAGTCGTGGTAGATGACTATGAAGGAGCATTTAATGCCACAGAATATTTGATACATGCGGGTTGTAAAAGAATAGCTCATATCGCTGGACCCCAAAATTTGGAAATTTGTAAAAAGCGCAAAGAAGGCTACATGAATGCCTTGAAAGAGAATAACTTACCCATAGATGATAAAATGATAGTATATTCTAATTTGGAACAAGAAGAAGGAATGATATTAGCAAACAAGTTATTGGCTCTCCCCCAAAGACCTGATGCCATTTTTGCTGTAACTGACCCAGTAGCTATTGGCGCACACATCGCTATTCGCAAGCATGGACTCAAAATGCCCGAACAAATCTCTCTCATGGGATTTACCAATGATGCTGTTTCCGAAATTATAGAACCTTCTATCTCTACGATGGCACAACCTTCTTTTGAAATGGGAAAAGTGGCAACTCGACAGCTGATTCATCAAATAGAAAACAAAAATGCCAAAGCAGAGCGCATTGTATTAAAAACATCTTTGATAGAGAGGGATTCTACTAAAAAAGTGCGATTAAAAGCATTACTCAAGTAAATCTCTAAAACGTATTTTTAGCAACAATATCATTGGATACTAATTCATAATAGTTTTCATAAAAATATGTAGCAATCTCAGCAGCAGTAGTTACCCAAACGTCTTTGTGAGACGTAATATACGCCAATGCTTCCTCAAAAGCTTGGATTCTGTGCGGATGCCCTACCAAATAAGCGTGCAAAGGAATACACATGACCGTGCCTGACTGCTCGCCTTCCTTGTAGAGTTGGTCAAATTGACGTTTTAATACTTCCCCATAATGTCTGGGCGT
>JALOMS010000376.1 GCA_025455345.1 Thermoflexibacter sp.
TTACTATCTACAAGCAAGTTAGATACTAATAAAGTGGAACTACTTAATCAGTTGGGGTATGAGTATTTTGTAGATAATCCTCAAAAAGCACAGTTTTATGCCCAACAGGCTTTAGAGTTGTCCCAAAGCCTGCGATTTGACAAGGGCATACAAATAAGTCAGCAACAAATTAGGCTAACAAATCAGGTTTTTAAAAAGCAAAATAATTACTTTTATCTCTACTTTATAGGCATCTCTCTCTTAGTAGGCTTAGCTTATGTATTTCTACGCAATAATAGAAAAGTCAATGAACAGACCTCCACCCTACAATCCGCCTTAGAAGAAATGAAAATAGAACTTGAGGAGAAAGAAGAAATTATCAAACATCAAAAAGAAGAATTTGACGCATGGCACAATGATTTAGAAAGCAAAATAACAGAGAGAACCATAGAGTTGCAAAGTGCGGCAGAGAGTCTTTTGCAAAGAAATAAGGACTTAGAAGAATTTTCCTATATCGTTTCTCATAATTTGCGCGCTCCTGTGGCTAATATGCTTGGGCTAACCTCCTTATTCAAAAACCCTAATATGCAAGACGACCAGAGAAGAGAAATCTTACCATATTTAGAGGACTCTGCCATGCGGTTGGACACAACGATAAGAGATTTGAGCGAGGTCTTGTCTATTCGCAATAGCGCAATGAAAAGCCGAGAAATGATAAGTTTGGAAGAATCAATCGCCTTCATTAAGAAAAATTTAAAGTACGAAATCAAAGAAAATAAGGCAGAAATACTTACGGATTTTTCTGCAATGGACAAACTATATACTGTCAAACCCTATTTGGAGAGCATTCTCTATAACCTAATTTCCAATTCTATCAAATACCGCTCTCCATACAGAAACCCTCTTATTACCCTTAAAACATACTTGCAAAATGGCTATACTTGCCTTTCTATCAGCGATAATGGCTTAGGAATAGACTTAAAATCAGGTACATATAAAATATTTGGCTTGTATCAGCGTATGCACACGCATACAGAAGGCAAGGGATATGGACTTTATTTGGTACAAACACAGGTAGAATCCCTGAATGGCAAAATAGAGGTAGAAAGTGAGGTCGACGTAGGCACTACATTTAAAGTATATTTCAAAAATAACTAAGTATTAGACAAAATTTGAGAGAGTTTGCATAGATTTTGTGCAAAAAATTTTTAAATCTTACATTTATAACAAAAATTCAAAGTAATTTTAATAAGTTTAAGGTTTTGAAATAATATTGTATATTAGCATATATTTTTTGAGAAAGCTAACAACATGAAACGCACCCAATTTTTGCTCTTATCTTTTGTATTGATATGGTCGTGTATCCCTATCGTGGATAGGATAGCTCCTACCATTCAAGATGTAAATAATCTACGCCTTACTTATCATTTACAAGATACTATTAAGTTGTTCTTGACCTATCGCGATAACGATAGATTAGATTCTGCTATTATTAAGATTTCTCGCCAAGTGCCTGCTTCCAACAATCCTTTGGAGCAGACCATTGTTAGGAAGATGAGAGGTCGTAGGTTTGAGGATACTATCAGGATATTTATACCAAGAAATACACCACTTGGTATTTATAATTTGCGAGTACAGCTACAAGATTTTGCCAAACTACAAGCCGTCCCCAGAGATACTATTTTTGAATTACTTGGGGATAACCGCCCACCTGTTTTCGTTACACAACCACAAGTCATCAGCACAGGAGTTGGCAATATCCCAGAAAGAGACCTGATGGGCAACTTTATTACTTGTCGTTCTTCGGTCATACAATTGGCTGGTACCATAGCAGATAATATTCGACTCCGAGAGATACGCGTTTCTTTAAACGATGGAGCTACTAATTTGCTCAATACTGCCAGAGTAGTAACCAGCGATACAGTACGTTTATTGGGGCTTTTTGATAGAGATATTCGCATACCGAGTGATATAGCCGATGGGAAGGTCTTGAGAATGACCATTACTGCCATAGATGGCAATAACAACTCTATTTCTCAGAATATTAATTTTATTGTCAATTGCGATGACCAAGCTCCCGCTATCAATATTACTCGCACCAATCCCCAAGTGAATGCTTCACGAGAAGTTAATATCATTGAAGGAAATGGATTTAGTATATTAGAAGGAACGGTTACAGATAATAAAGGCTTGGGTACACTCGTCATTACCTTTAATGAACTTAATCAGACTCGTAGGACAGTAGTAGAACGAAACTTGAATGGGGCAAGAAGTATAAAAATAGAAGAATTATTAGCAAGTATCCCAAACTCTGCGTCTTTGTTCCAAATACCTACGAATGCCACTCCCGGAAGTATTTTTGAGCTAATCGTTGCGATAAGAGACCAATCAGGTAATGTAGCAACTCCATATAGAGTATTGATTACAGTAATCAGAGATGAAGTCCCCAGTATTTTTGTTACCAGAGTATCCATAGACAATAGAGAGATAATATTGGCAAGTGCCAATCTCGTAGCCAGAGGGCAAACGGTACAAATTGATGGGAAAATAGAAGAAGATAGAGGGTTGGAATATATACAAATATTATGGGGTCCAGAAGGGCAAGAATCTACCATAGTCAATCTCAAAGGAAGTAACATCACTTTACCCTTTGACTTTGCTGACCCGCGTAGCGTTAATAGATTTGTTGTTCCAGACTCCAGAACTATTACCTCTATGCGCCTGATTATCAAAGCAAAAGATTTGAAAAATCCAGAAGAAATTCGCCAATTCGTATTCCAAGTTAGATAATGAAAACAATAGTAGTGGCATCACAAAATCCAGTGAAAATCAGAGCAGTTAGAGAAGGCTTCGAGATGATGAAAATAGATGACTCCTTTGAGATGATAGGGCTAAATGTAAGCTCGGAGGTAAGCGACCAACCCGCTACCGATGCGGAAACTTATCAGGGCGCAATCAATCGAGCTTATAATGCCCAAAAGGTAGAACCTAAAGCAGATTTTTGGGTCGGTGTAGAAGGAGGGGTAGAACATAAGGGCAATGATATGTATGCTTTTGCATGGGTAATTGTTTTGTCTAAAGAAAGAAAGGGAGAATCACGCACAGCTTCCTTCCAACTACCTTATAAAGTAGTAGAGTTGATTCAGCAAGGCGTAGAGCTGGGAAAAGCAGATGATATGGTTTTTGGAAAAATTAACTCAAAACATCATTTAGGCTCAGTAGGAATTTTGACACATGGGGAAATAGACCGCACTTCTCTCTACTCTCCTGCGGTTTGTTTTGCACTAATCCCTTTTGTGAATCAAAGTCTTTACTAAACCTTACAAAACTACAAGGATACTAAATTTCTTTGAAGTCATTTTCCTCAAAATATCTAAGAACAATCATTATCTTTAAGAAACTTTTAACACGATAAAATAGTTAAATAAATTAACTAATTTTAAAAAGTGTAAAAGTTTTATTTTTAATTCCAGATTCCTAAATTCCAAATAGATATGAATACAACACCTATCATCAACTTACCACCTGTGTATAATAAAATACAACAGCATGGCGTATTCCCAGAGCTTACTCATGACGAGATAGCGCGCTATAATTTCATCGCCAGTCTCAACAAGCACTTGGCTACGGTCGTTTCTCCTGCCAACAAAGTTGCCTACGAAAAACGTGTGAAGCCTCGCTTTCGCATGGAAAAAGGGCGCGAAATTCAGAACAGAGCCGAGTTGAAAGAAGCAATGAAAAAAGACCCTCAATACCAGACATGGAGTGCCTTGCGCCGATGTACGATGGAAATGAGGCAACAGGCAGGTCGTTCCATTGTTTTGCGTCAGGCGCACCGTTTGGCGGAGCGCGCCCAGAAATTCAATGAGCAGAGCAAAGATAGTTTGGTACTTAACCCCAATGTAAAAGTGCCTCATTACTTGACCATTATGGACAATCACTGTATGCCAGGGAGCTATCATACCGAACTTTTTAAGGGTGATGTAAGTGCAGCGGCTAACTATGATACAGGGCTGTTCGTAACTACGGCGGGCGGTCTTGGCAAGCTGACGGACGGAGGCGGGAAAGCACTTGCCGTCCATGTAAAAACGCATTTCCCTCATTTTAATCCTAAGCGAATTTTGGATATTGGTTGCGGTTTGGGACACAATACCTTGCCCTTGGCAATTGCTTTCCCAGAAGCAGAAGTGATAGGGATAGACGTAGGCGCGCCTATGCTTCGGTACGGACACGCACGCGCCGTTGCTTTGGGTATTAAAAATGTGAAATTCATGCAATTAGACGCACAATTTACGGGCTTTGAGAGCGAGAGTTTTGATTGGATACAAACGACTATGTTTTTACATGAAACCTCTCAAAAAGCTATCTATGGCATTATGAATGAGATATACAGAATGTTGAAACCCAATGGTTTGACCTTGCACATAGAACAACCGCAATACACCCCTGAAATGGACATCTATGAGCAGTTTATCAGAGATTGGGACGCTTACTATAACAATGAGCCTTTCTGGTCTAAAATGCACGATATAGACGTAAAAGAACTCATGCAAACGGCAGGATTTAAGGTAGAAAATATGCTTCAATTCGGAGCAAGGGCTATCAATGACAACGAAGATTTTACCAAACCCAAAGCCCCAGAGGTAGAAGACCACGGTCGTTCCGCAGTTTGGAATGTGTTTGGGGCATGGAAAATCTAAAAAATACGAAATCTGGAATGGAAAATCTGGAATTATAAATACGAAATTTTGAAATACAATTCATCATTCCAGGTTTCTAATTCACATTAAGATAGTTCATTCCAGATTCCACATTATATCATTTTCAGATTACATAAAAAATTATGATTAACGACATTCTCTTATCAAATAATAAAAGCAAGGGTAAGCGACCCTATTTCATGGAAGACCCTGCCGTAGAGCGCGTGATGAATATTACGATGGCTGTGGCTACGGAGCTTGCTGTTACGCATGAACGTTTGGATACAATAGAACGCCTGTTGGAGAAAAAAGGGCTAATCTTGCGCGAGGAGATTGAGAAGTTCGAGCCTACGCCAGAGCAAGCAGAACAGCGTCAGCATTGGCACGCTACTTACATTGCAAGGATTCTGCGAATTGTACAGCAAGAATTGGAGGCTCTGCAACAAGCCCCTGAAAATAATAGGGATTTGGAAGAAATCGCAGAAGAATTGGGGGTGAGCTGAGGGCATTAGTTTTTTTTTAATGATATGAGCTATCGCAGACCTTTGGTTCTATGGAAAAGGGCTTCCTATGAATGCGTACCCACCTGAAAAATTGGTAATTGCTTCATTGTTTGGGCTTTGTGCCGCCTTTGCAATGGGTATGGATTTTCCATTTTCCAAGAAAAGATTTTCAAAATTAGCAAATTGACTATCTTGCTAAAAAAGATTACTAAATCAAAACTTCTTACTGCTACACATCGACTATTTTGTTTAGTTTTATGTTCAATGATATTTCTAAGCAATGCAAAACAGTATTTATCATTTAAATAAACGCTAAAAGTTTCCTAAATGTATGAAATTTCATCACACTTTATTTCATTTACTATTTTTCATTATTCTTTGTTTTCAGCAAAATTTATTTGCTCAGGAGTTTGGTAATGAATGGATAGACTATACAAAAGTTTATTATAAAATACCAGTAAATAGAGAAGGTATTTTTCGTATATCCTTTGCTCAACTACAGGCGGCAGGATTTCCTGTAAGTACTACTGACCCGCGTCGTATCCAAATGTTCTTTAGAGGTAAACAGATAGCAATTCGAGTATTTGGAGAGCAAGATGGCACTTTTGATGGGACTGATTATATAGAGTTTTATGGTCGGAACAATGAATTTGACCTTATAAGTCAAATGTTTGATAAGCCAGAAAATATGCCAAGAGTATTTAATGAAACATACAGTTTTTTTGTCTATTACTTGGATTTTGCTTACTATTTTTTGACTACGGCAAAGCAAGGCGAACAAGCAAAAAGAATGACTACCTACTCAGAAAATAATCCATCTATTTCTCCAGAAATTTTTCATACTCAATTTGTCCATGGGGAAAACTCTTTAGGGATAGGATATTTTTCGGGTCCTCTATTCCCGATTGGATTTAATGGCTCTGATGAGCGAGGAGCGTTGTTTTCTCACTTTACAGAGGGTATGGGTAACGTAAGTAGGGTATATCCTGCGACCAATGCCAAAGTCAATGTGGGTGTGGATTTGGTAGATACAAAGTTCAAAGATGCAAAACAAGCAGGCTATGACCCAAAGCTCCTAATGAAAGTCGTTGGATTGACTAATACGCCACACCATGTAGAGGTATTTGCAGATATATTACCTGATTCACAGAAGGTTGCTGTGGCTGACTTGAGATTTAATAATCGTCGCATGGCTACTGTCGATAGGGAGTTACCCAATGCGCGCCTTCCTGAGCGTAATGGAAGGTTTTTTATTAGTTTCAAGGTAAATAGGGTTTTACCTACGGGTAATGAGTGGGTTGCATTTGGAACAGTACGACTGGCTTACCCTCAAGGGTTCGATATGCAAAGCACTGCGAGGAGAAAATTTTTACTCAATACCAATCCTAATGGGAAATCTAAAATCCAACTTACTAACACAGCAGCAGGAATGCGAGTCTTTGATATTACAGACCCTCACGAAACTATCCAAATCGAAACAACTAACATTAATAACGCTCAGACAGGTATAGTGAATAACACCAACAACACCCAGAGGAGGTTATTAGCAACAAGTATCATTAGCACACCAAGCAGTATCAGTCGTGTAAATTTTTTACCAATAAATCTACAAGCAGGACATGATTATTTGATAGTTACTGATGATAGATTAACACGCCCTGTGAATGGTGTAAATCCCATACAAGCCTATGCTGATTATCGCGCTTCTCAAAAAGGAGGAGGCTACAAGCCTTTGGTTATTACTTTCCAGCAGATTTGCGATTTGTTCACATACGGAGAGATTTTACCTTTGTCTATGCAACGTTTTGCCAATTATATGGCAAAGAATCATGGCTCTAAATATTTGTTTTTGGTAGGAAAAGGGTTACAGTTGGGCTATTATTCGTTCCATAGCCTTATGTACAATCCTGGTCCTACTATGGCAAATCCTTTCCAAAACATGATTCCACCTTGGGGTTCTCCCGGTTCTGATAATCAAATTACAGCAGGGCAAAACGGTTTCCCTGCTTTTGTGCCTTCTTTGGCTACAGGACGCTTATCTGCCAATAATTCAACAGATGTTTTAAATTATTTGAATAAAATCAAAGAATATGAAGCCCCAGAATTTGATGAACCTTGGAAAAAAGAAATATTGCACTTAAGTGGAGGATTCTCTTTGAATGAAAATAGGGCATTTAGGTCTTATGTAGATGGTTTTAAGCGAATTGCAGAGGGCAATTTTGTAGGAGCAAATGTAGAAACTATCTCCAAACGTACTACTGACTATGTAGAGTTTATTGATGTTACCCAACAAATCAATGAAGGCAAATTATTGGTAACTTTTTTTGGACACTCTTCCGCCCAATCTTCAGATATTGAGGTCGGTCGAGTGTCAGAAACTCGACTTGGATTTAGAAATAAAGGGCGTTATCCTTTCATGTTTGTCAATGGTTGTGGTTCTGGAGATGCTTTCCAACCTGTTACGTCCTTAGGAGAAGATTGGGTACTTACGCCAGATAGAGGGGCTATTGGTTTTTTTGCTCATGGGCATATCGGATTAGATGGACCCTTGCGAGCCTTCACCCAATCCTTTTATGAAACTATTTTTGGAGTCAAAGGCAATATCAATAAGCCGATTGGAGTGATTATGCAAGAGTTTATCAGACGGTACTTGAATACCTTTACAGATGAAACCGCTATTTCCAATGCACAACAGTTTGTTTTGCAGGGCGACCCTGCATTAGTTTTGTTCAAAACTTCATTGCCTGACTATAAAACATCAGACAATGAAATA
>JALOMS010000008.1 GCA_025455345.1 Thermoflexibacter sp.
CTTATGGTGGCACAAACCTTACGCTCAACTACCCTCCCTCAGGTACAAGTACCTTCGGAGTAAATGTAACTGCTGGAACATCTAATGTACTGCATATTTATAGGGTTAATAGCTCGCCTAATGATGTTACTTTGCCATCTCAAATGAGTAATTTTGATACTCGCTATTTTGGGATTTTTACAGGTACTGACAATATTACTTACGATGCTATTTATACTTATACAGACAACACAGCTCCAAATCCTCCTCTCAATGCCAGCCCAACAGCCCTTGCAGTAGCGCGAAGAGATAGGAATAATTCTGGAGCATTTGCCTTCCAAACAGGTACAGTCAATACAGGAACTACTACCCACACAGTTACAGGACTTACGATGGATTTAAGTGCGGCTACCCCACGCAATCAACAAGAATTTATTTATGGTTCTATATCTGACCCTGTATTAGCCAATATAGAAGGTATGGCAATCGCTTACTCTGAAGGTGCAGGTAATCCTACTACTAACCCAACAGTCCAAATTACCAATAACATCACAGTAACTTATGGAGGTAATCTTACAAGTGCGACGGTATCTATATCTGGAGGTTTTGCAGAAGATTTGTTAGAATTTACAGCAATTATGGGCAATCCTGTTACCTTTGGTAGCTTTGCAGGTGGCGTACTTACACTTACAGGTAGCGCAACTGCCGCCCAATATCAGGCGGCTTTAAGAGCGGTAACTTATAGAAATACAAGCGATGCCCCTAATACTACTGCCCGAACAGTAACTTTTCGCGTAATTGATGGTATGAAGCAAAGTAATACACAACAAAGAACAATCAATATTACTGCTGTAAATGATGCTCCTGCACTCTCCATGCAAACTTGTTCAGGAAATACATTTACAGAAGATGGAGCGGCTGTTGTAATCCTAACAGGTATCACTGTAGCTGACCCTGATAATACTTCTTTGAATACAGCCTCTGTTACGATAACTAACGTACAAGCAAGTGATTTGCTCTCGTTTACTACTATTATGGGCAATCCAGTTACTTCAGCAGGGTATAATGCTGCGACAGGATTACTTAACTTAAATGTAAATGGTGCATCTCATGCTCAACTTGCCGCCGCTTTACAAGCAGTTACGTTTAGCAATAGTAGCCAAAATCCTAATACAACTGCAAGAACTATCCGTTTTGTAGTCAGAGACGCTTCACTCAATAGTGGAAATATTGATTGTACCATTAATGTAAATTCTGTAAATGACAAACCTGTTATTGCGCCCACAACAAGCACGATTACTTACAATAAATTATCTACTGCGATAAATGTTGCCTCCTCAGCGACGGTCAGCGATATCGATAACACTACTCTGACGGCATTAACATTAAACATAGGAAATTATAATGCTGGCGAAGATGTCATTACATTCACCTGCCCTATGGGAGTTACTTGCCCTGCCGTAGGAGCAACTATGAATTTTACAGGAACAGTTACCTTGGCTAATTATCAGGCTTTAATCAGAAGTTTTACCTATAGAAATTCTTCTGGAACTCCTATGGGAACTAATAGGACATTTACTTTCGTAGCCAATGATGGACAAGCGGCTAATAATCTCAGTGATGCTGCTGTGTTTACTGTAAATGTTAATGCAAACTTCAATATCGCTCCCACATTAGATGCGGGCTGTCCAACTATGACTGCTAATTTTAATGAAAATCAATCTCCTCTTGCTATTTTACCTAATCCTCTAACTATCACTGATTTAGATAATACTAACTTATCCAAAGCAGAATTTAAAATCACTACAGGTTACCGCAGTGGTGAAGATGAACTCCTTTATGATGATGATGTTATCCCACTTCCGGGTACACTTACTGCGACTTGGAATGCTACCACAGGGACGCTTAGCATAGAAGGAGTAGAAACAATTGCAGGATATTTGAATATCCTTGCACGCATCAAATACAAAAATGAAAGTGAAAAACCGACAGCAGGCAATCGAACAATTACGGCTCAGTTTTTTGATAATGGTTTTCCTGATGGTACTTTGGGAAATATTAGAACAACTAATATTTGTACACTACGCATTAACGTCATTCCATCTAATGACCCGCCAGTCTTGGACAATTTGGAAGCCAATATTTCCTATACAGAAGATGAAGCGGCTAAAGCTCTTACCGCTCTCATTACTGTTGAAGATAAGGACAATGACAATATGGCAAATGCTACAATTAGTATCATCAGCAACTATTTCCCTGACCAAGATGTATTAGAGTTTGCAAACCAATTAGGAATTACAGGTGCTTGGAACGCAACAACGGGCATACTTACCTTAACAGGTGCATCTTCTAAGGCTAATTATCAAACCGCCTTGAGAAATGTAAAATATAAGAATACAAGCCAAAGACCCAGTAACTCTATTCGTGAGGTATCTTTTAAAGTCAATGATGGACAAGCAGATAGTAATATCCCTACTATCAATCTTACTGTCATTCCTGTCAATGATTCTCCTGTATTAGCAAATGTAGAAACAAACAAATTAGGCTATACCGAAGGTGAAGTAGCTAAGATAATTACATCTACTATCACTGTAACAGATGTAGATGATGATAATATAGAGAGTGCAACAATTACCATTTCTGGTGGATTTGCAGAAGATATACTTTCTTTTACCCCTATCATGGGAAATCCTGTTAGCTTAGGTAGCTTTGTAAGTGGTGTACTTACACTTACAGGAACTGCTACCAAAGCGCAATATGAAGCGGCTTTAAGAAACGTAAAATATAACAATATAAGCAATCAACCTAACATAGGGGATAGAACAGTCAGCTTTAAAATTAATGATGGTGATATTGATAGCAATATCCCTACGCGTATCATTTCCGTTGGAGGAGTTAATAATAAGCCTGTTATTAATTATACACCTACAATTCAAACTTATACAGAAGGAGAAATACCTACTAATAAAGTAATTTTCCCTCTGCCTGCTAACTTTACGATTGTGGACTTGGATAATACCAATTTGGTAAGAGCAACAATTACAATTAGTGGAAATTATTTCTCCGAAGATGTGCTTGCTTTTACCAACCAAAACGGCATTACAGGCTCTTGGAATGCTGGTTCAGGCGTACTTACTTTGACAGGCTCTGCTTCAGTAGCTAACTATATCACGGCGATAAGGAGCATTACCTATGCTAATACAAGTGAAAACCCAAGTAATTTACAACGTACTTTGACGATTATAGTAAATGATGGTATAGAAAATAGCGATGCCGTTAATCAATTGATAAATGTATTGCCTGTCAATGACCTTCCTACGGTAATCAATATACAGCGAGCTACTAATATCAATGGACAAGTCAAAATTGAACGCGTCCATTTCTTAAATGCGTATGGAGATATAGAAAATGATGCACTACAAAAAATCGCTATTACCTCTCTGCCAATCAATGGACAATTACTGTTAAACAATGTTCCTGTTGTTATAAATCAACAAATCGCAGGAAGTGATTTTGTTTTGAATTATATACCTAATAAAAATTTTACAGGCGACGACTTTTTCGAATGGAAAGCCGCAGATAGAAATACAGCAACCAATATAGCTACAGAATACTCAGCTATACCAGCACGTGTGAATATCCAAATAGGGCTTCCTGACCTCTATCCTCCCAACAAACTAAAAGCGCAAGCTGGAAGTAAACAAATATTATTATCATGGGAGCCTGTCGTAATAGAAGGTTTAGAAATAAGCTATGAAGTTTATCTTTTTGCGCCTAATCAGCCTCAAAGACTAATAGAAGTAACTAAAGAAAATAAACTCTTAATCAAAGGATTAGATAATACAGTTACATACGTATTGAGGGTGCAAGCCGTAGATAATATAGGACGTAATAGTGGACTTTCTGACCCTGTAAGTGCCAGACCATCTATCGTTTTAGGCACAGAAGACGACTTGTCTGACTTACAACTCAATCTTTATCCTAATCCTAATATGGGAGATTTCATTATTCAGTTCGTAGAGAAAAATAACAAGCGAGCTAAATTGTTTATTATAAACACATTAGGGCAAAAAGTTTTTGAAAAAGAGCTTCAAAGTTCGAGTGGAAATTATGAAGAAAAAATAGAAGCTAATCTCCTTAGCGAGGGAGCTTATATTTTACAGATTAGTACAGACAAAAATACTTATCAAAGACGTTTCCTCATACAAAAATAGCCATTGCCTAATAAATAATTCCACAAGATAAGTGAGATAACTCAATAGGGTTATCTCACTTGTCTTTTATTAGTCTTTCCACATTATTTGAACAAAGAAAAAAGCTAACCCCTTGTTAAGAGATTAGCTCATAGATTGTTTTAATAAAAACTAAATCTTTATTTGACAGAGTCAACTACTGCTTTGAATGCTTCGGGGTGATTCATCGCTAAGTCAGCTAAAACCTTACGATTCAAACTGATACCTGCTTTAATTACTTTACCCATGAACTTAGAATAGGACATTCCGTGCTGTCTTACAGCAGCATTAATACGTTGGATCCACAAAGCACGATACTCTCTTTTTTTCAACTTGCGTCCTACGTAAGCGTGCAACAAACCTTTCTCAAGGGTGTTTTTTGCAACTGTCCATACATTTCTCCTTGCCAAAAAGTTACCTTTGGTCAATTTGAGGATTCTTTTTCTTCTTGCTCTCGAAGCTACTGAATTAACCGAACGTGGCATAAATGTTTACGTTTTTGTTTTTTTAGTGATGGCGACCTCATTTTGAGATACTTTAAAAGCCAATTCCTTGGAATAAATAAAAAATGTTAGATGAATACTATGCAACTAACATTTCTTTGATTCTTGGTGTATCTACTTCAGAAACTATAGCAGAATGAACCAAGCGGCGTTTTCTATCTTTGTGCTTTTTGGTCAGAATGTGATTTTTGAAAGCGTGCTTTCTTTTCACTTTGCCAGAAGCTGTCAATTGAAAACGTTTTTTTGCACTTGACTTAGTTTTTAACTTAGGCATTTTAATTTTTAAACTTTTGGTTTTAAAATATATAAATAACTCATCTACTATTTTATCAGTAAAAGAACTAATAATAGAAAGATGAAAATTATTTCTTTGGTGTTGCTCCTTTTGGAGAAAGCATTAAAATCATACGCTTGCCTTCTAACTTAGGCATTTGGTCGACTTTGCAAACGTTTTCTAATTCCTGAGCGAATTTTAGTAAAATTAACTCCCCTCTTTCTTTGAAGACAATGGTACGTCCTACAAACTGTACGTATGCCTTGACTTTATTCCCTTCTTCTAAAAAAGTTTTTGCATGCTTTAGCTTAAACTCAAAATCATGCTCATCTATATTAGGTCCAAAGCGAATTTCTTTGACTACGGTCTGATGTGTTTTTGCTTTGAGTTCTTTCTGTTTTTTCTTTTGCTCGTACTTAAATTTAGAATAGTCTATAATTTTACACACAGGTGGATTTGCCTTTGCGGAGATTTCTACCAAGTCCAAGTTTTGTTCTTTTGCCATCTCCAAGGCTTTTTTGAATGGATAGATGCCTGTTTCTATGTTCTCTCCGACTAATCTAACTTCTTGTACCCCACGAATCTGCTCATTGATGCGATTTACATCATCATCTTGCTGTGGATTTCTAAATCTATTTCTATTGAAATCCTTATTAAAAGATGGATTATTTCCTCCACCTCTATTATTATTGTTATTATTGCCTCCTTTATAGTTGGGATTTGGCATTCGCAAATTGGGTTAAGTTTACAAAAATATTAAATACAAATGATAATTGATTGATTTGGTTTACAACAAAAAGGCAGGTGTATAATAAATACACCTGTCATTAGCTTGCAAAATTAGTAATATTTTTGAAAAATAGAAAGTTATACAAGAAAAATCTTTGATTATTTCCTTTTAGCTTTCATTTTTTGTAACTGAGCAGGATTGATTTGATTCATTTTTTTCATTAATTGTCGCATTTGGTCAAATTGTTTAAGCAAGTTATTTATCTGTTGTACAGAAGTACCGCTTCCTTTTGCAATGCGCTGTTTCCTACTATTATTGATAATTTCTGGCTTTGCTCTTTCTTGCTTAGTCATGGAGTAAATCATCGCTTCTATTGGCTTGAACGAATCATCATCTACGTCAATATCTTTTAGCATCTTACCCATGCCTGGCACCATCGCCATCAAATCTTTGAGGTTACCCATGCGTTTGATTTGTTGGATTTGGGAAAGGAAATCATCAAAGTCTAACTGATTTTTGCGAATTTTAGCCTCTATGCGCTTGGTTTCTTCTTCGTCAAAAGCTCGCTGTGCGCGCTCTACCAAAGACAGTACGTCGCCCATGCCTAAGATACGCTGAGCCATACGGTCGGGATAGAAGTAATCTATGGCTTCCATCTTCTCGCCTGTACTGATGAACTTGATAGGTTTATCTACCGTCTTACGAATAGACAATGCGGCACCACCTCTGGCATCTCCATCTAACTTCGTCAAAACTACCCCGTCATAGTTGATTCTTTCATTGAAGATTAATGCGGTATTTACAGCATCTTGACCTGTCATTGAGTCAACGACAAAAAGAGACTCTGTGGGTTGAATAGCCTGCTTGAGTGCAGCAATTTCTTTCATCAGCACTTCGTCCACTGCCAAACGCCCCGCCGTATCCACAATTACTATTTTTTTATTATTGGCTTTGGCATATTGTATGGCATTTTGGGCGATTTGGATAGCATCTTTATTTTCCATTTCTGTATAAACATCAACGCCTATTTGCTTGCCCAATACGCTTAGCTGTTCCATTGCCGCAGGTCTATATACGTCGCAAGAGGTCAGCATCACTTGTCTGCCTTGGCTTTTCAAAAAATTTGCTAACTTGCCCGAAAAAGTAGTTTTCCCTGCTCCATTCAAACCCGCAATCATAATTACGGCAGGGTCTCCTTTGACGTTTATGTCTTGCTTTTGCCCGCCCATAAGCTCAGAAAGTTTGTCATAGACAATCTTAATAAACATTTCTCTGGGCGAAACCGCAATCAATATCTTACTTCCAAGTGCTTGGTCTTTGATTTCATCTGTAATTTCTTTGGCAACCTTAAAATTTACGTCGGCATCGAGGAGGGCGCGTCGAATCTCTTTTATCGTAGCGGCTACGTTAATTTCTGTAATAGCCCCCTGCCCCTTTAACATTTTAAGAGCCTTATCTAATTTTTGGCTTAAATTCTCAAACATAATGAAAGTGATGAATTATCTATTTTTTGAATTCATTTTGGAAAAAGTTTGCAAATATGCAAATACCTAAAGCGATTTGCAAAAAGTGAGGAATTAATTTATGAAATTGTAGTCTTACTTCTCTCTATTGAGCAATTCATTTGTAAAATCTACTAATACTTTTTTACGCTCTAAAGGAATCTTTATCTCCTCCAAAGCCGCAAATGCTTTGTCAAAATACTGATTCATTTTATTTTCTGTAATTTGCTTTATATCAAGCGCATCGTAGATTTTCATTACTGCTTTTACTTTTTCCTCTTTATCAAATTCTGTCTGAGCTAACCAGTCATTGAGGTCTTGCTTAAGTTGTCCTTTTGCATTTTCTAAGGCTTTGATGAGCAGGAACGTTTTCTTGTTTGCTATAATGTCTCCACCTACCTGCTTGCCAAATTTGGCTTGGTCGCTATATACGTCGAGTAGGTCATCTTTGAGCTGAAAACCGATACCAATATTTACACCAAAATCATAGAGTTTTTGGGCATTGTCTGCGCTTGCCCCTCCTACAATTGCTCCAAACTCTAAGCTAAACCCAAGTAAAACAGCAGTTTTGAGCCTAATCATATTGATATAATCTACTTCGCTTACCCAAGCTAACTTCTCAAAGTTCATATCAAATTGCTGTCCCTCACAAACTTCTACCGCGCACTGATGAAATTTTTTGATAATTACTCGGAAATATGTATCATCAAGCAGGTCTAACTGCTGGTATGCTCTGACTAACATTACATCGCCAGAAAGCAAGGCAATATTGCTATTCCACTGTTCATGAACGGTAGGCTTCCCTCTTCGCAAAGGGGCTTTGTCCATGATGTCGTCGTGCATAAGTGTAAAATTATGAAAAATCTCAACCGCAAGTGCAGGCTGAACACATCTCTGCCAATCATTTGCAAAAAGATGGTGTCCTATCAATACCAATAAAGGGCGGATGCGTTTGCCGCCTAAGTCCATTAGGTAGCGGATAGGCTCATAAAGTTCTTGGGGAAATGTGCCAAGTGGCATTAATTGTATTTCTTTTTCAATAAGTTCGAAAGCAATAGAGAAATTAAACATTGGTCTATTTTTAATTTTTAACAAAAGTATAAAATTTGAACTTTCTTAGCGTATATTTGAGCAATTTATCTTCCAGTAAATATGCGAACCATTATTTTGTCTTATTTCCTGTTTGTCTATTTTATTTCTTCTATTTATGCTCAAACTAATCCTTATGAGCAACTTATTTCTCATAAATTAGTTCGTTTATTGGGTAAAAGGCTTCAAGACAATGAAGTCCAAGAACTCATCAAACAGTTAGGGCAACGCTCTGAACTGATGAGCGGTAATACGATTTATGCTTATCCTCAGAAAGGGGTCAAGTTGGAATTTTATGCGGGTAAGCAATTGGAAGTGATAGAATTACATAGTGGGGTTGGGATAAACCGCGAAGAAATTTTTCAAGCATATTCAGGCGACCTTCCGCTAAGGCTTTCATTTAAGAATAATCGCCGTCAAGTAGTTACAAAATTGGGTAAGCCAAGTTTTTTTAATAATGATTATTTACAATTCAATTTCGAGGAGATTACGCTCTTGATTTATGTTGATGAGAGCGGGCTTTCCAAATTGATTATCAAAAGAAGAACTTGTATTTCAGGAGATTGTCAGAATGGATATGGCGTTTTTGTAAGTCGTACAGGAGAGCGATATGAGGGAAACTGGAAAAATGGTGTGAGAAATGGCAAAGGTACGTGTTATTACATTAATGGAGATATTTACGAAGGCGAATGGGTTAATAATCAACTCAATGGGGAGGGGAAGATGACTTACAAAAATGGGATAATAAAAAATGGTTTGTGGGAAAGAGATATATTCAAAGGAGAAATAAAGAGCAAAGAACAACTCATTTATACACTGCTTGGCAAACATAAAACAAGCTCACCTGTCAAATTACTCACAGAAAACTATGGTGGTGGATTTAAAGAAACACGCTTAGACCAAGATTACACAAATTACATTTTCAATAATTCTAAATTGACTTTGACATTTGATGAGTATGGATATTTGTTCAAAATTACACTCAAAAATGCTGGTTTGCAAGATTTTGCAAGTAGCTTACCCAAAGGACTTCCTGCATTTAGTGATGAGAAATACATACGATACGCTTTCGGTTCGCCCAAAGATGTTTTAAAAACAGAGTCAGGCAATATTTTCATTTACCAAGAAAGTGATTATTTTATGTACGTTCGCTTCAATCAAAAATCTATGCTTATTTCTGTGGATTTTAAGGCGAGTAGCAGTGCATTTCAATACATTTTTCAGAAAAACTATTTGGATTGCAAAAAAGGGAACTGCAAGAGTGGATATGGGGAACTCAATCATGCAAGTAATATCTATAAAGGCAATTTTGCTAATAGTATGTTCGACGGGAAAGGAGAAATGCAATATTTCAGTGGGGGGACTTATACAGGAGAATTTAAGCAAAATAAGCGAGAAGGCAAAGGCAAATATACATGGTCTGATAAAAGCTACTATGAGGGCGACTGGGCAAATAATCAGCGAGAAGGAAAGGGTACGATGGTCTATGCCAATGGCGACAAATATGTAGGACACTGGCTAAGAGACCTGCGCTCTGGGGAAGGTACACTTTATAAAGCAAATGGTAAAAAAATCACAGGACTGTGGGAATTAGACGAGCTTAAAAGTGCTTTTGCCTTTGAAAAATAAACACTAATAAATAACAAAATTTGCATACATAGAACAGCACAAAATAGAAAGAAAAAAATTCTTCATCAAACTCAACAGGAGTGCCATTTTTACAAAAAGAATCTTATTGATTATCTTTGTGTTCCAACATACAAAATTAAACCAATATGCTTCATGATTGGCACTCTGCCAAGTATTATCGCAAGTGTTCTACGACTCAAATATAAGAATTTTATAGTAGATATCTTGCTAATTAAAATAACACCAATAGGCAATTGCGTTGCGCTGTTAGATATTGGTATAAAATGTTGATAATCTTGGTGTTATGAACTTCTATGGAGTTCAACCTTACGCCTCTACGAGGCTTAAAAATGTGGAGATTTTCTATATTCTACCAATATTTAAGCCCTAACAGGCTTAGAATACGTATTTATTTAAACAAGTTGTCTAGTATATATTTAGCTATCATTTTTATTTGTTTATATACAAACCTATATTTGTTTCCTAAAAACAAGTCTTATTTCCTTTTTTCTATGCTAAAAGATAAAAAAATAGTCATTATCGGAGGTACCACAGGCATAGGCTTGTCTGCGGCAAAAGCATTTGTGCGCGAAGGTGCAAAAGTAGTGCTGGTAGGCAGAAATCCCGAAAGTGGGCAAGTCGCCAAAGAATTGTTGGGAGCATCCGCTATTGTTTACAGTGGGGACGCTTCTCATCATCAGACCGCTATTACAGCAATAGACCTCTGTATCAGTGAGTTTGGAGGATTTGATGGGCTGTATCACGTAGCGGGCGGAAGTGGCAGAAAATTTGGTGATGGACCCTTACACGAGCTAACCTTAGAGGGTTGGAATGTTACCTTTGAACTAAATCTGACAGGCTTAATGCTTTCCAATCAGGCGGCAGTTCGCAAGTTTAAGGAATTAGGCAAAGGCGGTACTATCCTGAATATGAGTTCGGTATTAGGCTTTTCTCCTTCACCCAAATATTTTGTAACGCACGCCTATGCCGCCGCCAAATCTGCCGTCATTGGCTTTACTAAGTCCATTGCCGCTTACTATGCCTTTGACAATATCAGGGTCAATCTCCTTGCCCCTGCACTCGTAGAAACGCCTATGTCCCAAAGAGCAAGCAATGATGAAACAATTTTGAGTTTTGTCAAAACTAAGCAACCCTTAGACGGGGGTAGAAACGGCAAACCCGAAGACCTTGACGGAGCGGCGATTTACTTTATGTCTGACGCTTCTTCATTCACCACAGGACAAACGCTTTACGTGGACGGTGGTTGGGAAGTGTCGGAAGGGCAGTATTAAGCAGTTACCAATGAACAATTGTCAATTTTTAAGTTTGAAATTGTTGAAATATAAGTTTGAAAGGTTCTCTGTTTTGATTGTTTGAAATCATTAATCATGACTAACACAATAAAGGCGAGCCATTCAAACAAAATAAACTGAAATAACCAACTATTTAATTATCAAACTATTAAATCATAACAACCAACAACTAACAACCAACAACTAATAAAATGAAAACAGCAATAGGCATAGATTTAGGAGGGACAAACGTCAAAGGGGTTTTGCTCAATGAAAATGGAGAAATTCTCAAACAACACTATTTACCGACCCAAGATGACCCAGATGGAAAATGGAGAGCAAATATCTTGACAATGGCAGATTTCCTCAAAAAAGACGCTCCTTCTGCGACAATCATTGGTCTGTCCTGCCCAGGGCTTGCCAATGAATCCAACAAGTGCATTGCCCACCTACCCAACCGACTGGCAGGTTTAGAAAATTTTATTTGGGAAAACTACTTAGGAATGACAACCTTTGTTCTCAATGACGCACACGCCGCAATGATGGCAGAAGCAAGATTTGGCGCAGTCAGAGGGCATAAAAATGCGATTTTACTTACTTTGGGAACGGGAGTTGGGGGGGGACTGCTCATCAATGGGGCACTTTATCAGGGTTCGCACCAAATGGCGGGGCATTTTGGGCATATCTGTATCAATACCGAAGATGACGAAACAAGTATTTTGGGAATGGCGGGGAGCTTAGAATATGCGCTTGGCAACTACTCCATTAAGCGCAGGTCAGCAGGGCGTTTTCAGTCGACTCATGAGCTTTTGGAGGCTTACAACCGCAGTGAAGCATTTGCTACTTGGCTATGGTTAGATTCCCTACGCAAGTTGGGCTTGGTCATTGCCTCTTTTGCCAATTCGCTTTCCCCCGAAGTAGTCGTATTGGCAGGGGGAATCACCAAAGCAGGGGAGGCTCTTTTCAAACCCTTGCAAGAGTTTGTAAACATTTATGAGTTCAAACCCAATGGCGCAGGAAGCACAAAAACACTTATCAAGCAAGCCACTTTCAGCGACCTTTCAGGAGCAATTGGGGCGGCGGCGTTTGCTTTTGAGAAAAGTTAACTTAAAAAACATAGATTTTATTTGAAATATACTTTCTTTTTGCTTTAATTTAATAAAAAAATGCTCTTTACCCTCTTTCTTTTAATTACACTTTAAACTTATTTCATTACTTGCTAAAAAAACTATTTTTGATAGGGTGTTCTGTTTTGTTTGGGCAACAGATTTTTGCCCAAAGTGATATTCAACACCTCATTGATAGTGTAAGTATGCTCAGCAAAACAGCAAAAGAAGATACTAATAAGGTCTTACTCCTTTCCGAACTCTCTTATCGTTTTCGTAATAATAATGCTGATACAGCCATTTTTTTTGCCAATCAGGCACTTACACTCTCAGAAAAACTCAATTACCAAAGAGGGAAAGGCATTGCTATTCATGATTTGGCGGCGGCATATTTCTTCAGAGATGAGTATGGAAAAGGATTAGAATATTGTAATCAAGCACAGGAACTTCTCAAAGGCACTCGCAAAGCCAATGAAAAATGGATATTAGGAATGATAAAAAATACGCTTGGGCGAATTTATCTGGCAAAAAATAACTTCCCCAAGGCATTAGCATACCTTTTGGAAGCACTTACTATTAGAGAAGAAATAAATGATAAATTAGGAATCGCCCAAAGTGAATACTACATTGCCATGGTCTATTTCAACCAAGGAAACAATGAGCAAGCCTTGATTTACCATTTAAAAGCACTGAAAGTGAGAGAAGAAGAAAATGATAAGGAGGGCATGGGACAGAGCTATAATAGCATTGGTGCCATCTATAGAAAACTTCAAGACTATCCTAAAGCATTTGAATACCATGATAAGGCTTTGCAAATAGATGAAAGCTTAGGAAATGAATATGGTATTGCCTATGACATCGCAAGCATCGCAAGTGTTTACAATCGGCAAAAAAACTATGAAAAAACATTGGAATATCATCAAAAAGCACTTGCAATTCGCGAGAAAATCAAAGATAATCAAGGTATTATCTATGGACTAAATCGCATAGCTGAGGTTTATCAAAAGCTGAATAAAATCAAAGAAAGTAATGAGTTTGCCAATCGTGCTTTTCTCCTCTCTCAAAAATTACAAGTCCCAAGGGAAACCCAAGAAGCGGCAATCATCTTAAGCAGTAATTATGAGAAACTTAAGAATATACCCAAAGCCTACGAGTTTCAAAAAATAGTGCTTGCACTGAAAGACAGTCTTTTCAATATTGATAAAGAAAAAGAAATTGCCAATCTGCAATCAAATTATGATTTAGAAAAAAAGCAAGACGAGATAGATATTCTCAATAGAGATAATTTGATTCAAGAAGAAGCGTTAAAAATCAAGGAGTTATACAATTATTTATATATTGGGGGTTTAGTCCTTCTGGGTATGATTGCTACTTTTTTGATTAGGAATAATCGCAAAGAGCATAGAGTCAATCTATTACTTAATCAGCAAAAGAGAGCAATAGATGAGAGAAATGAAGAACTCAAACAAACCAATGAGGAACTAACGGCGACACTTGAATTAGCAGAAAATCGCCAAAAGGAGATTGAGAAAAAAAATGAAGATATTACAGCCAGTATTCTTTATGCGAAGCGCATACAATCTGCGGTATTACCTTTCTCAGAGGTAATTAGTGAGAGTTTAGGACAAGAACAATTCTTTATTCTCTACAAACCAAGAGATATTGTCAGTGGAGATTTTTATTGGTTTGCAGAGATAGAGGACGAGCTGAACAATCAAAAAAAGATTATTTTTGCAGTGGCAGACTGTACAGGTCATGGTGTTCCTGGTGCTTTTATGTCCATGATAGGCAATGAGTTGCTCAATGAAATTGTCATTGAAAAGAATATTTCTTCTCCAGATTTGATACTCAATTATTTGCATAAACGGATACGATATGTACTCAAACAAGGGCAGTCTGATAGCAAAGACGGCATGGATATTTCTATATGCGTGATTAATAAGCAAAACCAGACCATAGAGTTTGCTGGAGCAAACAACCCCATGTATTGGATATATGACCATCATCTAAACGACCTCAAAGCGGATAAACTCCCAATAGGAGGAGAGGAACGGCACAAAGAGCGCATTTATACCAAACATACCTTACCTCTACTGCCTAATTCTACCATTTACCTTTTTTCAGATGGATTTCAAGACCAATTTGGAGGAGCAGAAGACAAAAAGTTTATGGTCAAGCATTTTAGAAATCTTTTATTTTCCATTCACCAAGAGGATATGCCTACTCAGAAAGCAATTTTGGACAAGACAATTATAGAGTGGATAGGCAACGGTACGCAGACTGATGATATTACTGTGGTGGGAATTAGGATGTAGTTAGGGGAAAATATATGCTTTTAATTCATTTTTTCTGGATATTTCTATAAAAATTTTAGTTTTGATAGCGTGGGTACAAGCGTAAAGCTTTTGCCTCAAAGATTTCAAGACTAACTAAACCTTGAGCCAGTAGCAAAGCAAAAAGTGCCGCCTCTACGAGGCTTAGAGGTGGTTGGGGCGTTTGTTTTCTACAAATATTTTGCCTCTATGAGGCTAAATTACATAGAACATTTAAATTTGTTGTCCTAATTATCTAATTCAAAATTGTTTGAACAAAATGAGAAAAATCCCTAATACAGGTAATCCATTAGTTATAAGAACATTTTTTGATAATGATACGGAATGGGAAATTATTTGCAAAAAAATCATTGCTCCCGACCCTATCTTGGATTTTAAGGCTTATGTTGATTTTCTTAGTAGTACAGAATTTGAAAATTGTACGCCAGAAGATTTCATATCAATCGATGAGTATAAATCTTATGAACACTATTTTATATTTATTGTTGATGAACAAACTATTACAAATCCAGAATACCCAATCCTTTGCATAGGGTTAAAATCTGATAAAGGAAAAGCGTTTCGTATAATTCCTTCTAAAATGTGGAGTGTAGAAAACAATTTATCAATAGCGAATATGGATTTTGAGGATTTTCAAGATACAACAGATGAGGACGGAGTATATCGTGGTGTAGGGGAGTAGATTTGTGTTTTTCAATTCGCTACTTAAAAAATTTCTATCTAAATATTATCTCTAAAATTTCTTATTACAACTATTCGCTATCTAACTATTCAACGATTAACTATCTAACAATCAAGCAACAAACAACTAAAAAATATGAACTATACACAAGAGTATTTAAAAAAATGCCAAGGACTACTTGACGAAGTGGCAAAACAAGAAGATGAAATTCGCGCTACGGCGCACCTCTTTGCCAAGTCCATTTTGTCTGGGCGTATGGTACACGTTTTCGGGAGTGGGCATAGCCGAATCATGGTAGAGGAAATGTGGCCTCGCTATGGCTCGTTCCCTGGGTTTAATCCCATTGTGGAACTGTCACTGACCTTCCACAACTTGGTGGTGGGTGCAAACGGGCAGAGGCAAGCAATGTTCTTGGAAAATGTAACGGGCTTGGCACAGCAAATTTTGCGAAATTTTGACCTTTCGGACATGGATTCTGCACTGATTATTTCTTCCTCTGGTTGCAATGTTGTCCCCATAGAAATGGCGGAACTGTTTCAAGAAAAGGGAATCAAAACGGTGGGCATTATTTCCAGAAAGCACTCCGAAGCAAGCAGCAGCAAGCGCAAAGATGGGAAGAAGTTACAAGACTTTTGCGATATTGTCTTGGATTCGGGCGCACCTATCGGGGACGCAATGGTAAAAATAGAGGATTTGGAAACGCCTGTTGCCCCAGGCTCGACCGTAGGGTCTTGTATGCTCATCAACTGTGTGAAAGCGGAAGTTGCCAATCTGCTCACCCAGGCAGGTCAACCACCCAAAGTGCTTACGGCAGGAGCAGTGATAGGGGCAGAGCGTGCCACAGAAATTTTCCAAGCGGCTTATGACGAACACGCGCACCGCATTTCACGACTTTACAAAAAAGTAGGGATTCCAAGCTACATCTCAGAGCAAAATGTGTGATTCTTTTTTTCACCACTAAGGCACGAAGACACAAAGGATTAAAATGTTTCAAAGTGATTAAGTAAATTATTTAAAATATTAAAAACCAATTGATTATATTGAAAATAAATATTTCATATACTTCTCAATCAGCCTCCTTTTCAAGAAATAGAAATGGGCTGTATTGGATAGTGTTGCTTACATTTTGTTCTATTGCCTCCTGCCAAACCAAGCAAGAAACAGGAAAAGGTTCGCGTAGCCCCACAGACACCTTACAAGTCGTTAAAAAAGATACACTTAAAGATGAAAGTGCTGTTAATTTGGATTCTATTGGCAAGCGAAGGCAAATCATGGAGAGTTTTAAGTTTAAACACACCAAAGAGTATGAATATTTTAAAGATTCGGTATGGTTAGATGAAGTTTTAACCATTGAAACTAATGCTCCTTTTAATGATAAGCAATTTTTTACTTTTGTCAATGTAGGCAAACCTTTGGGTTCAGAAACACCGCAGTCTTTCTTTTATATTTATCATTATCAAGAAAATAGCTGGAAATTGATGTCTTCAAACGTATGGAAAGACAGATTTGAGAAACCTAATTACATTTATACACGTGATTTAGATTTTGATAGAAAAAGTGAGTTAATTGTTAAGTATCCTGTCTTTTCTGCAAGCCGTGCTATCAGTCGTTTTGAAATTTTCAAATATGACTCTATTGAGTTTAAAATGAAACACTTTAATACGTTATTTTCTATGGATAGTATTTATTTGAATGACAAAACAAAGACCTTTATGACTACCACAGATGGCGGAAATTATGGTGTCCACAGTAAGACCATTTATCAGTGGATGGAAAATAAATTTTTGGAAGTCAAAGAGTTAGAAAGAAGTTTTGTAGAGCAAACAGGAAAACTTCCTTATTATGAACTTAGGGAGTACAAATACAAAAGTGGAGTGAAAAGACTTGTAAAAAAAAGCCTATCATCTTTGGAAAATGAAGATGACTTTTATGAAAAATGGGGGCTTGATTAATGTGTAATTTTCACCACTATGACAAGGGGTACCCCGCACGAGGACACCGAGGAGTTATAAAATAAAATGCTTCGTGCCTTAGTGGTAAAAGAAACAAAATAAATAAGACAATGTATAAAAATCTGAAAACCATAGAAGATATAGACGTGCTGGTGATTGGTGCTGGCTCCGCAGGCTGCGTGGCGGCTCTCTCTGCGGCGCAGTCCAAAGAACACAAAGTGCTTTTGGTAGAACGCTATGGCTTTTTTGGTGGAACTTCTACCCAAATGTTGGATACTTTTTATGGGTTCTTTACCCCAAGCGAAACGCCTAAAAAAATAGTAGGAGGTTTGCCTGATTTGGTAGTGAATACTTTAAATAATTTAGGAGAAGTTTTCTTGCGCCCCAATACTTATGGTGCAGGAACAGGAGTAAATTACAACCCCGAAAGGCTTAAAAATGTGTGGGATACGCTTCTGATGCGCGCAGGCGTAAACTTTCTATTACACACTACTTTGATAGATGTAAATCCTCTACCCAATGACTGCTATGAGTGCATTTTTTGGAACAAAGCGGGCTTTTGGAAAGTAATTCCTAAGCGAATCATAGACGCTTCGGGCGATGCTGATTTCTGTCATTTAGCGGGTTTCAGCTATGAAATCGCAGGAGAAATAGAACCCGCACAGAGCATGACTACCACTTTTCGCATGGCAAACGTGGACTTAGACCAATACGAAAAAGCAGGAGGGAAAAAAATGCTCAAAGAAATCATGTTAAAGACCATGCACCCTTTACCACGCAAAGAAGGCTCTGCCCATGCGATGAATATAGAAAAATGTATTTCTACCGTAGCCGTCAAAGTCGCAGGATTGAGTGCCTTAAAAATAGAAGAACTCACCCAAGCAGAGATAGAAGGCAGACGACAAGCATTCATTTTTGAGGGTTTTTTTAGAAAAGAAGTAGCTGGTTATCAAGGTGCTAAGATTATTGGCTTGTCCAACCAAATAGGTGTGAGGGAAACAAGAAGGGTTTATGGCGAACATCGCCTCACCAAAGAGGAATGTATGTCTGCACTGGTGCCAGAGGACAGCATTTTGCTGTGTGGTGCGCCCATAGAAGACCACAGAGAAGGCAAAAATGGCGAATCGGAAACCTTTTGGCAGTACGTACCCAATGGCGGTGTGTATGGCGTTCCCTATGGCACGATTGTCCCCCAAAATAGCACAAGTGTCTGGGTAGTAGGGCGTTGCTTTTCCGCTACGCATGATGCACACGCCTCTTGCAGGTCTATGGCGCAAACTATGGCAATGGGGCAGGCGGCTGGGCAAGCGGCAATCCAATCTTTGGAAAAAGAGGAATCTGCGAAACAATTGGACATAAAAATATTGAGAGAAAAACTTTACAAACAAGGCGTTATCTTAGAAGAGCCT
>JALOMS010000377.1 GCA_025455345.1 Thermoflexibacter sp.
ATTTTATAATTCTGGTTATTCAACTCCTTATTCTGCCCCTCTATGTAGCTTCTTTGTGCGATAATTTCCTCTTGCTGTTGCTGAAGCTCCTCATTTTGAACTTGGATTGCGCTTGCTTGCTGATGAATAGCAACATTTTGATGTTTTAGTAATTTGTTTTTCTTTCTATTTTGGAAGTACCCAATCAGAATCAAAACAAAAACTGCCGCTCCAAGTGCAAAAACTGCCGCTCCATAGTTCCTGATTAGGTTAGCTGTTTCCAACTGTTCTTGCTTTGCTTTGAGTTGTTCATCTTGTATTTTCTTATCTTTTTCCAATAAATCAATCTGGCTTTGCTTTTCTCTTTCGCTGGCTTCTTGGAGTTTTTTGTTTTGTTCCAAAATCGCTAATTCTTGTTTTTGCTTTTCGGTCTGAGCTTGTTGTTGGGTAATAACGAGTAGCTGTTGCGCTCGCTCTTGTGCCAATCTTTGATTTTTTAGTTGTTCCTCTTGCAAGGCTTGATTTTGTTTTAACATTGCCAATTGTTGTTCCGCCAATTTCAAATCTTGTTCTTGCTTTTGCCTTTCTAACTGTGATTGTTTCAGTTCTGCGGCTTGCCTTTCTTTGTCAGCAATGAGATTTTTTAGTTCATTTTCCTTGCGCTCGACTTCAACTTGAGCCTTGAGTGCGTCTTGTACTTTTTCTCTTTCTTTTTGGACGATTCTTTCTTTGATTTCTTGATACAATTTTTCATATTTCTGCACTTCTTTAAAGTCTTCTTGTTTTTGGTAAATCTCTGATAATATGTGGTAGCTTGCCATCAGTACGTCCTCTGCCTTATGGACTTGGGCAATATCTACGGCTTTATTAACAGAAGTGAGGGCATTGGGTATATTCTCTGCGATGAAATAATTGGAAGCAAGGTGGTTGTAGATATTAGCCTCTTGGACAGGTAGTTTGCTTTGTTTGGCTAACTCCAATGCTTGGTTATAATACGTACCAGCCTTACCATATTCTTTTATTTTTGAATAAGTTAGTCCCGTATTGGTCAAAGCATTAATCCTCTCTGCATTGCTCGTAGAGATTTGTGTGAGTACATTATACATTCCCAAAGCGCGCTGAAAGTAAGTCAATGATTGTTTTTGGTCGCCTATTTGCCCATACAGGAAGCCTAAACTATTGCTTGATTCTGCTATTGCAATTGCATTGTTAAGCTCAGAACTTAACTTTAAAACACTTAGACTGTATTCTATGGATTTGGAATAGTCTTGATTCTCTTTATGCAGGTTTGCCAATTCGGTAAGCGTAGTCACTTCGCCTTTTTTATCTCCTTGTTTTTGTTTGAGTTGCAAAAGCTGACTATAATAAAGAATAGCCGCATGAGTTTCTCCAGCTAACTTATAAGCATTGCCGATATTATTTAATGTTGCGCTGATAGCCTCTTCGTCATTATCGTTTTTTTGAATCTCATAAGCCTGTATAAAATACTCTGCCGCTTTTTTAGGAGCATTTTGCTGTTGGTAGAGTAAGGCTATTTGATTGATAATAAATATTTTATTTTTAGAGTCTTTTGTTCTATTCAGTTGAGAGAGTAATTCGTTGAGGTCTTCGGATTGGGCAAAGAGCCAAGTCTTGCTTAAAGATATAAGCATAAAACAAAGAAAGACAAATTTTAGCAACGAAAATATATTTCTCATTTTTTTAATTATGCCATTATGTTTTAAAAATAAGCTATTTAATAGTTTTGTGAGGATGAAATAAATAATGCGAAATAAATCATTCTATTGGCTTTGTGCTGAATAAGGGTTGTTCATTGATGTCATCTTTATTATTCAAAATAAAGCATATTTTATCATAAAATGCAAATATTAACGAGATTTTTCTATATTGCTAATAAAATGAGAGATTAGTTTTCTCTTACAGTCTCAAGTCTTACCTTTGCAATCTCAAAATAGTAAAAGGTAAAATACATAAACAAATGAATGATATATTAAGAATAGCTGTCCAGAAATCGGGCAGACTTAGTGAAGATTCTTTTGCGCTTATCAAAGAATGTGGCATTGACTTCCAGAATGGCATTGGGCAACTCAAAGCCCAAGCGACCAATTTCCCAGCAGAGTTTTTATTACTAAGAGATGATGATATTCCGGGATATGTGGCAGATGGAGTGGCAGATATAGGAATTGTTGGTGAGAATGTAATGGCAGAAAAAGATAAGAATGTCATCATTGCTCATCGTTTAGGTTTTAGCAAATGTAGGTTGTCTATTGCTATTCCTAAAAATGAAGAATATAGAGGCGCAGGTGGCTTAGAAGGCAAAAATATAGCGACTTCCTATCCAAAAATATTACAGAAGTTTCTTCACGAACAGGGTGTTTCTGCCAATATTCATGAAATCAGTGGCTCTGTCGAAATCGCTCCCAGTATTGGCTTGGCGGAGGCTATCTGCGACTTAGTAAGCTCTGGCAGTACGCTCTTTACCAATGGTTTGAAAGAAGTAGAAACTATCTTTAGGTCAGAAGCTGTATTGATTAGTCAAATAAGCCTCTCAGAAGGCAAAGCAAACTTGCTGAATAAACTTTTATTCAGAATAAAATCTGTTCAGAATGCAAGAAAAAATAAGTATATTTTATTGAATGCTCCCAAAAGCAAAGTAGAGGACATCAAGAGATTGATACCTGGGATGCGTAGTCCATCTATCATGGAATTAGCCGACAAAGATTGGGTTTCTATGCACTCCGTGATTAATGAAAATGATTTTTGGAATGTCATAGAAGCCTTACGAGGGGCAGGGGCAGAGGGAATTTTGGTGATTCCTATTGAAAAAATGATATTATAATGGATTCGTGTATCATTTTTGCTTACTTATCCAAAGAACCATCAAATGTAACTTTGAGGGTCAATCATAAAACAATAAAATCCTAATTATCAAATGAATAGCGAGTTAGTAGAAAGCATAGAATATCATGGAATCAAATACGCAGAAGTAATCTGGGCGAATGTAAGTGTTGCTAAAACCACATTTTTCTCCCCTGCAAGTTCTTCTTTTCAGTTTGGTTTATTGGCGCATGAAGCGGGTTTTGTAGAGCCGCCACACTATCACAAGTGGGTACCAAGAGAAATCCAAGACTTACAGCAGATGTTCGTTGTCCAAAGAGGGGTAGTCGTGGTAGAGTTGTACAGTGATGAGGGAGAATTACTTAGGGAAGTTACTCTTAAACAAGGAGATGCTATTGTACTTATACATGGAGTTCATGCCATTAGGGTTTTAGAAGATATGCAGTGCATCAGTGTAAAACAGGGTCCTTTTCTGGGAGATGTCAATGACAAAGTTTTTGTGGATATAAAAAAATAAATTCTATCACTAAGGATAGAAGCTCCGAAATTTTTGGAGTATTATCTGCCAAACCGTAAAATTTGAAATACAAATAACACTGATTTTGAGGATATTATTAGTCAAAAATTCCCCTAATCAGTGTTATTTATTACCTATCTACCCTCTTTTAAAAACCTCTTTGATTACTGCCAAATCCTTTTTATGCGCTTCTATTGCTCCAAGATTGACTGTGGTTTTTTCTTCTAAGCATTGTTCTATGACGATGTGAGGTCTAATCTTCATACTTTCCATTTCTCTGACTACTCGATGATAATCTATATCTCCTTGTGGATTAAATGTTTCTGTCCAAATACCGTTTACGGATTGTCTGATGTGCAGTTCTACAATACGCTTGCCGTACAATTTGAGTACATCGAAAACAGCTACTTGAGAATTTTGCGAGCCTCTATAAATCCAATGCAAATCAAAACAAAAAGAAACATTGTCAGGAGAAGTATTCACTAAAATATGATGAAACTCTCTTGCTCCAGCTAACATTTCTGTGTCATGCGTATGATATGCCAAAGTAATACCACGTTTCTTGAGTTCCACGCCTAATTTTTCCATATTTTTGGATTGTTCCAAAAGTTCGGCATCTGACTTTGCTTCTTTACCGCCCCAGCGAATAGGACTCGGATTAGTTACAAATATCTTGGTGTCCATGTATTTCTTTGTTTCATCAGCGATTGCCAACACAGTAGCAATAGACTTTTCTGCTTCTTCGGGCTTGTGCAACAAGCTATTGACATAGACAGAAGGCATCTGAATGTTATATTTTTTTAGGATAGGAGTCAGCTTGCCTACTTCTTCTACATTAGGAAAACTTGGCTCAATCGCAGGAATACCCGTTTGGGCAAACTCTTGGATGCAAGCCTCCCAGTCCTTACCCCATTCTTTGCCTTCCCTTGCATAAAAGGTTGACCAATTATAGGTATTGCAAGAAATAGGATAGTTTTTGGCTTTGGTATTATCAGCAAAAGCAAATAGCTTGGTAGTTGCCAAAGAGCTAATTGCCAAACTCCCTAAAAAAGTACGACGTGAGGTTTTCATTTTCATATTTATTGAGTAGAATTATTATTTTCTTACCTGATTTGAGAAACATACTCAGGGAACATCGCTCTCCATGCAGGCCAATCATGTATGCCTTGTGCGCCCCAACGAACATCTAACCAATGTCTTATTCCTTTTGAGTGTAGAATTCCTGACATTTTGTAGTTATCTTCTTTGCAAATATCCTGTTCGCCAGTACCCAAGACGATACCCATTCTGCGAATATGCTCTAAGTGCCAGCTTTCACCAATATTGGACATATAAGAAACAGGATTATTAAAATACACATTATCATCGTGATACCCCCACATAAATGAGCTAATATCAAATGCTCCTCCCATACTAAACATATAGGCTACCTTGTCAGGATGACGAAAGGCAAAATTAAGCGCGTGATACCCTCCAAAACTACATCCTACCATAGCGACTTTGCTAAAGCCTGTTTCGTGCATAGCTCTATAAACTACCTCGTTGAGAATCAAATCATCATAGATGGCATGATTGGCGATTTTGTGAGCTGGGTGAATATTTTTATTATAAAAACTATCATTATCAATACTATCAGGACAATATACTTTGACTTTTCCATTATTGACAAACCAAGAAATAGAGTCTATCAAATGAAAATCCTTATTTTGATAATATTTGCCCATAGATGTAGGATAGGCGATGATAGGGAAACCGCCATGTCCAAAGGTAAGCATTTCAAACTCTCTTCCTATGCGGTGAGAGTACCATTTGTGATATTGTTCGTACATATTTTATGATTATTGATTAAAGAATAAGGATTAAAAATAAGTTAAAAATTAGTAAGTCACTTTGTAAATGTTAAGTTATAAAAACAAATTTACATTAAAACATTTGTTATTAGATAGTTTCAAAACCGTACACAAATAAAAATAGGTTAATACTTGTAAATTTGGAAAAAAGCACAGGATATATAATTGGGCGGCACTCCGCTTTTGTAATGACCA
>JALOMS010000378.1 GCA_025455345.1 Thermoflexibacter sp.
TTTTTTGTCCAATTCACAAAACCTTCTTTATCATACTTTTCCAATATCCCTATCGTCAAATCCTGATGCCAATTGACTACCCAATTAGCCTTAAGCGGCTTATCAAAAAAAATAGACTTAACTAACTGATAATTCGGATTTATACTTTTTACTAAATCGCTTAAATTAGGTGTAAAAACAAAGTCTTTGATTGTTGGCATGGTCTTAAGAAAACTTCTTATTGCAAATACATCTTTTTGGATATAAGGATTTGTTTTTTTTGTAAGTTCTATTGTTTGAAGTATTATATCTATCTCTTGCTCAGCATATAAGCCTTCTAATAGTTCAAAACCTTCTATATTTAATTGATTTACCAATACCATCAGAAACAAAGGGTATTAAAAAAAGAAACTTTGATTTTCAAATATTTAAAGGCTCTAAGTTAAAGTAAAACTTTCATTTTACAAATTTATTGAAATAAAATTTCAACAAATCCATAAAATATGCTAATATTTTTTTGTTACATTTACAGAATGTAAAATAAGTTGTTTTATTTTAACCCTGATTAAATTTATAATTCATAATAAAGTAACATGATTAATTTTATTCTCCACCCAAAAATTCATGCAATTTGTCTGATTTTGCACTTTTAGCGTGTTGATAGGTTGCACTTTCATTCAGTATAGATTAGATGGACACAAAAATATTTAAAGGTTATTATAGGATTATTTATATATCCTTTTCTGTTATTTTTTTGACAGCTCTTATTTTTGTGTATATACAGTTTAATAGCCGACTTGATTATGAGAAAACATTGATTCACAGGGAGTTTCAACAAAGTATCTCGGAATTTGATGGAACAGTAGAGGCTTCTGCCAATTATTTGGAAAGTATGCGAATGTCTGTCCAATCTTACTTAAATGACGCTTATAGTCAAGTCAATCACCCCTTTATCAAAGAAATCAGGAATAATGACAAAGAGAATTTTTTTCACTTAGATAGCTTACCACTTCGTACTTCTGAATATTACTTCAGCAATGTTACAGGTTTTGGAAAAATCAATGAGATTAGCCCAACCCAGCAAAAGCATATCAATGCGGCTTTATTTCTAAATCCACTGTTTAAGAATTTGAAAGAGCAAGTCCCAAGTGTTGCCCAAACTTATTATATTTCTACCAATAAGGATTTTTTGATGATTTATCCATATTTGCCCTCCTCTGTTTATAGAATTAATAAAAAAAGTATGGATAGGTTAGAAAATCTATATGGGAATGCTTATCCTGAGCAAAATCCTGACAAAAAGCAAGTTTGGTCTTCTGCTTACATAGATGCGTCAGGGTTAGGTATGATGGTTACTTCTGTATTGCCTATTTACTTACATAAAGAGCATGTTGGGCTTTTATGTATTGATTTGACTTTAGATTCATTGAAAAGCATTACTAAGAAGTCGCAAAGAAAATACGGAGAAATTTTTGTCGTCAATAGTTCTAATCAGTTGTTAGCGCATCCCAAGTTGGTAGCGTCTTCTGACACTACTTTGAAAACCTTAGCAGACGCACTACCAAGTTCTGTAAACAAAGTTGCTCAAAATTTGGACAAGATTCCTGAAAAGCAATTATACAAGTTAGGCTCTTATTATGTGTATTATGAGAACGTTCCGCATACAGACTGGCGCATGGTATATATAGTCAATGCGTTTCAGACTTATAGAACTATTTTTGCAGATATAGGAGGAACTGTATTATTTTTACTCATAAGTATTACAGCTGTTTTGGTAGCCACAATGATTTATACGAGGAAGGAGTTTATCGTTCCTGCACAGAATTTGGTCAAGCATATTAGGAATGAGAATGGCAATGTGAAAACTGAGGTAGAAAAACTCGACCTCCCACAGACTTGGCGTATTTGGTTTGATATTATTTCTGATATTTTTGCAACTAATCGCCAAATGGTAGAGCAACTGAAGGTAAATAATGCCGAGTTAGAGAAAAAAGTAGCTCAAAGAACTTTCCAGATTCAACAAAAACAAGAAGAAATCCTTACACAACACGAAGCCTTACAAGAACAAACGCGCAAAATTACTGATAGCTTGCGTTATGCCCAAACGATTCAAGAGGCAATTCTTCCGTATGAACAACGAATGAAACAATCTTTCAAAGATTACTTTATCATGTACTTGCCCAAAGACATTGTTTCTGGAGATTTTTATTGGTTAAGCCAAATTAAGGATATGACATTTTTTGCAGTAGCAGACTGTACTGGTCATGGGGTGCCTGGTGCGTTTATGTCAATGATTAGCTTTGCCCTGCTCAACGAAGTAGTCAATGAGTTGGATATATACGAGCCTCACAAGATACTTTCTAACCTACACAGTCTAATCAATAAGGCTCTGAAACAAGGCGAAAATAGCACTCAAAATAATACAGATGGCGTAGATATAGGAGTTGTACGTATCATCAAACAAGCTAATGGAGAGTCTAAAGTTGCATTTGCTGGAGCTAAAATACCTTTTTACTATTACAGCGAGCAGACAGGTTTTAATATGGTCAAAGGGAATAAAAAATCATTAAGTGGCACACACCAAGAGGATTTGACTTTTGACCAATATGAGTTTATTCTACCCAATGATACGATGCTCTATATGGCAACAGACGGCTACCCCGACCAAAACGATGCCAATCGTAAAAAAATAGGCATGAAAGACTTCCAACAAATACTGAAAATGAATGCTCATCTACCTCTTAAGAACCAATTGACAGTATTAGAAAACGCACTCAATGCACATCAAGGCAAGGAAGAACAAAGAGATGATATTACTATTCTGGGAGTACAACTTTGATAAACATCTTACAGATTATCAAGCAGTTACTAAATATAAATCTCCCCCTTATGGAATGCTACTTATTACCAAACTTTCACTTTTGAAGGATTCTTTCCATCTAAAACTGCATTTTTGGAATTTTAAATTATTGAAAAAGTCCCTTCTTATTCATCAATAATAAAAGTATTCTTGTGATTCCATTTTCAAAAATCCTATCTTTGCAGGATAGGTAAGTAAATTTGGTTCTAATAAAAATATGAAACTCTCTATCCAAAAGCCCAAGAAAGTTTTAAAGGCACTTTTGAAACAGGCTCCTCTGCGGAGCGAAATAGATATTTTTAAAACTGAACTTACCGCCCTTCTCAGCCGCATAGATACCCAAGAATCGGAGGAGTTTCACAAAAACTTAGTGATAGAGTTCCTCAAAAAAGCATTTTATCAGAATGATTATTTCATCAATACCAAAGGCAGGCAAGACCTTGTGATTCACAATGGAAGCGATAACAAGTCGGCAGTAGGGGTAATCATTGAGGCAAAGAAACCCACCAATAAGGCAGATTGGTTTGCGGCAGACCAACCCAATGCCAAAGCACTCCAAGAGTTGTTACTTTATTATCTACGTGAACGCATAGAGGTGGATAACATTGATTTGAAATATATCGTAGCCACGAATATTTATGAGTGGTACATCATAGAAGCAAGCCATTTTGAACGCTTATTTTTCCAGAATAAGGCATTGGTCAGGCAATATGAGGAATGGAGAGATGGAAAGAAAGTGAGCAAAAATACAGATTTGTTTTACAATGAAATAGCTAAACCCTTCATAGACAGCCTAAACGAAGAAATGCCTTGCGCCTATTTTGATTTGAGGGACTACAAGGAAATCTTAGAAAGTGGCAATAATGACAAAGAACTTTCGGCACTTTACAAAATACTGTCCCCTGCTTACCTGCTCAAAATTGCCGAAGCAACTGATAGCAATGCACTTAACCCCCAGTTCTACAAGGAGTTACTTCATATCATTGGCTTAGAAGAAGAAAAAGTAGAAGGCAAACTGATTATCCGTAGGAAAGAAAAAAACAGAAATGCAGGTACACTTTTAGAGCAAACACTCATGGCACTTGGGACGGAAGGTTTGCATAAAGTAAGCAATCTGGAAAGCTACGGGGCAAGCAAAGAAGAAAAAACATTCAACGTTGCCTTAGAACTCTGCCTCACTTGGGTCAATCGCCTTTTGTTTCTCAAACTCTTAGAAGGGCAATTAGTTAATTATCAGCAAGATGACAAATCTTATTTCTTCTTGAACACGACTTTCATCAACGACTTTGATGAACTTTTCAAGCTATTCCACCAAGTTTTAGCCGTTCCTATTGCGGAAAGAGCAGAAAACCTGCAAAATAAATACGAAAAAATCCCGTACCTGAACAGTTCTCTGTTTGAAATCAGTGAATTAGAAGACCAAACTATTAAAATTAATGCGATTAGTAGCAGTGAGTTGGTGGAGATTTCGGACGGAACAATTTTGAGAGAAGAAAAGAAAAAAACAGAAAAATTGCCTATTTTATCCTATTTTTTCAAGTTTTTAAATGCGTATGATTTTGGTACAGAAGGAAATATCGACATCAGAGAAGACAACAAACCCATCATTAATGCCTCCGTATTGGGGAAGGTTTTTGAGAAAATTAATGGATACAAGGAAGGCTCTGTGTTCACCCCTGCCTTTATCACCATGTATATGTGCCGCCAAACGGTGCGCTTGGCAGTAGTGCAAAAGTTTAACCAAGTGAAAGGCTGGAATTGCCAAAATTTTGAGGAATTAAGCGATAAAATAGAGGACAGGAAAGAGGCAAACCAAATCATCAATCAAATCAAAATTTGCGACCCTGCCGTAGGTTCTGGGCATTTTTTGGTATCTGTACTCAATGAAATCATTGCCATCAAAAGTGAATTGCAAATCTTAGAAGACGAAGACGGCAAGCGATTGAAAAATATAGAAATCCACGTAGTAGATGACGAGTTATTGATTACAGACGAAGACGGAGAACCTTTTGTATATCATTACCACCTCAAAGAGAGCCAACGCATACAGAAAACCCTATTCCATGAAAAGCAAAAACTGATAGAAAACTGCCTATTTGGGGTGGACATTAACCCTAATTCAGTGAAAATATGCCGTTTGCGCTTGTGGATAGAACTGCTTAAAAATGCGTATTATCGTAGCCCCACCCCTGCCCCCTCCCCAGAGGAGAGGGGAATAAAGAATCAAACTTTTAAAAAGTTTGATTCTTTCCACAACTTACAACTCGAAACCCTGCCCAACATAGACATCAACATCAAGTGCGGCAATAGTTTGGTAAGTAGGCACGAACTCAACACTGATTTGAGTAGGATTCTCAAAAATGCAAAATACAGCATAGAGCAGTACAGAGGCTTTGTCCGCAGTTATCGGCATGAAAAACAGAGAGATAGCAAACGGAATTTAGAAAAAATCATTGCAGAAATCAAAAGTAGCTTCAAAACAGAAATCGCAAAATACAGCGACCCGCGCATAGTTCGCTTGCAAAGGGTAAACGCC
>JALOMS010000379.1 GCA_025455345.1 Thermoflexibacter sp.
GCCAGAAGTACGCGTATCCTCCGCAACAATGATGTCCACCATTTTAAGCACTTTGATAGCTCGCAAAGTGATGTCCTCCAAATTCCCAATAGGCGTAGGAACTACATAGAGTTGTATTTGTTTGTGTTCGTCTTCCATGTAAGTAAGTGTGCAAATTAAAGCGACATTGTAGCCTACCCTTTAGGGTTTGCAAGTATTTGATAATGAAGCAAATAAGCTAAAGCGTATTTTACTTTGGTAGAAAATAGAATTTCAACATAGCCCATAAGTCCCATAGGGAATTCCATTCGGGGACGTAACTATTTTATATACAACATTTTGTATCGTCCCTATGGGACTTAGATTTTGAACTTAACTTGATTTTCTACAAAGCTCGTGTCCCTAACGGGACACAAAGGCGTTTATTTTTGTTGAATTACTTAATATTATGTTGTTTACAAAGCAGGGAAAAAGCTGTCTAAACGTTCTACGGTATTTTTAAGTTTTTCGATATTTATCGCTCTTTCTATGGAAGAAATACCCTTTTGTTTTTCAGTTTTTAAGCGATTGATTTGCTCTGTTACCTTGCTTGCACTATCGCTAAGTTTTTCAGTAATTGCCAAGTTGAGAATTTCTTGCATCACTTCATTATTTTTCTCAATCATAGCGATATACTGACGATAAATAGTTTCAAACTCTTTGTAAATATCCATCACTTCTTGAGTGCGTTTATTCATATTAATAAGTTGTGTATTAGACTTTAGCAAAGCCTCGTATTTGATACCCTTGCTATCTCTATTGGTATTTTCCAGATTAGTAAAATATTTTTCTACTGCCTCTCGGTTGTAGATTTGGAAAAGTCCACTTAAGTAATCCCCCACAGTAGAGTTGGGAGCTTGTTTGGCTACGGTAGTAGAATATCCACCTTCTTGCAAGTTTTTTACAGTAAAATCCTTGACCTTATTATGCAAATTACTCACATTGATTCTATAATTTGCCAAGTTTCGCTGAAAGGTTGCATTTGCTTCATTTAATTTACCATAATAAATCGTGTATCGGTCTAACTCATTTTTAACCGTTTGCAGAGAAGATGAGCTAATCCTATCGTCCTGAGCGGCAAAAGAAGAAATCACACTAAATACGGAGTTTCCCACACTCAAAATCGGCGTAAGAGAAGTTACGCCCTTCAGGATAGGATTGTCCAACACCATTTGTGTGAGTTCCATCAAGCGACTCTTCTTTTTTGTCTGTATATTGTTGCTAATGAGGTCTATCACTTTTTTATTATAAGAAAAGCCCATACTCTCATTGGCGGGATTGTTCAAATCCACTAATATTTGTTGATAACTTTCCAATTGATTGAGCGCGTCTAAAGTATTGAGCCTTTCATTGAGCATTTCAAAAAGCTCCACAGAATAGACTAAGTTACTTTTGATAACTCTATAGCGATTTTCATCTGTTACTTCCAATCTTTTTCCAAACTGTTTGATACCTGCGTCTGCTTTTTGTAAATCTAACTCGTGGTCGTCAAGCCGTTTTTGGATACCATTAATTGCCTGTCCTCTCTGCTTAAGAGAATCTATCAACGAAAGGATACGGAGACTATCTGCCCTTCTCATATCAGTAAGTAACTTTATCTGTTGGGCAAGCTGTTGGGGGGTGGGGTCTTGCGCCATGATAGAAGACGCAATTGCCATCAAACAAAAAATAAATCCAATGATTTTTTTCATTTTGTATAATTGGTTAAAACTTAAAATTTAAAACACAGAATACTCTTGTCTATTGCAGGTTTAAAATTACGTCAATCTAAACCTTTGCACAAATTTTTGTTAAAAATCTTACGATTTTAGCATTTTTTGAGATTAGATTCTCTAAAATCTTCTCTAAAATCATACTTTTAGGACTTACAAAGTGCATAAACACGATTGACTTCAGTTGCTTTCTACACAAAATCTTAGATTTTTTGCAAATCCTGAAAAATTTGGTACAGATTACCAAAAGTAGCCAATGATAGGTGCTATCAATCACAAGCACTTGCAACGCAAAAAAATAAGATGACGTATTAGGTGTATGATTTTTATGAATTATCTTGTTTTTTTACTTATTTTTATTAAGTTTTGCTTAAATTTTATAAAGGAAAACTTGTATGTGTTATCAGAAAAACTTAAAAATACTTAAATAGTGGTGAATATGAATTTTCGTAAGTAGATTTGACAAATAAAGCAAGATTTTTTAAGATAAAATCCATAAATCAAAGACATAGCTATTATAATAAAGCATTAACTCATTTATGAAAAAACTTTTCTTTCAAATTTTACTTCTTGTGTCATTATTTTTTGCGAGTTTGTCAGGCGCACAAGCACAGCAAGACGCACAGTTCAGCCAATATATGTTCAATCAGCAGTACCTGAACCCTGCCGTGGTAGGGCTGGATACTAATTATATTCATACAGGCTTGATTTTTAGGCAACAGTGGCTTGGATACAAGGCTACTTTTGATGATGGGGGTGCGCCCTCTTCTACCGTACTTTCTATCAATGCGCCTATCAAAAGAGCAAAAAGTGGCATAGGTTTGCACTTAGTCTATGACGTAATAGGTCCTGTTACTAATACAGAGATACAGCTTTCTTATGCTTATCATATCCCTATCAAAAATGGTCGTTTTTCCATAGGATTAAGAGCGGGTATGTATAACCAATCGACAGACTTTAGCAAGTTTCGTCCCGTAGATAGAGATGACCCTTTATTGTCTAATGCTGGCAGAATCAATCAGTTTGTTCCTGATTTTTCACTGGGGGTTTATCTATCCAAACCTACTTACTTTGTAGGAGCAAGCATGAATCACCTTTCCCAATCCGAAATTAGTTATGCTACGTCTTTCACCTTTGCTTCGCTAAAACAAAGCCTTAACGTAGTAGGTGGCTACAATTGGGCTATCAATGAAAATATTACAATTATGCCTTCCGCACTTGTAAGGTTTCTGCCTTCTGATATTAGTAATACGCTGTCTTACGAGGCTACTATTTTGGGAAATTATGAAACCAAAGCAAGAAACAATATCTACTTTGGATTTGGCTTTAGAGATTTAGCACCTACCAATGACCTCATTTTTCTTTTAGGTATAAATAATCTGTTGAAAGACAATTCCTTGAGTATAGGCTACGCTTTTGACTATGTGCTAAACGGCTCCACAGCCAAAGCCCCTACTTCACATGAATTTAGGTTAGGGTATAGATTGCCTGCACCAAAGCGATACGAAAGAAATATCATTAGAACACCGCGATTTAGATTCTAAAAATGGTAAAATTTGATACCATATTGCATAAGTTTGATGAAAAGGGTGAAAAAACAGGTTGGACGTATATAGAAATTTCTTCGGACATAGCAGAAGAACTGAACCCCAATGTCAGAACCATCTATCGTGTTAAGGGAAAATTAGACAATTTCCCGATTAAGTTGGTTGCTTTGCTACCTATGGGTGATGGGAAATTTATTATGCCCATCAATGCTCAAATGAGAAAAGGGATAAGAAAACAAGAAGGAGCAAGTTTAAGTGTTGAGATTGAGATAGATAATGACCCCATACTTATTTCTCCTGATTTATTGGCTTGTTTGGAAGACGAGCCAAAAGCATTGACATTCTTCCAAAAACTTAGCAAAAGCCATCAAAATTACTTTTCCAAATGGATAGAAAGTGCAAAAAGTCCTGAAACCAAAGCAAATCGCATAGTCAAATCAGTACAAGGATTGGCGATGCAGATGGATTATGGTGCTATGATGCGTTATTTTAAGAATAAAAACTTATAAATTCTGTAATTGAGTAATACTATCCCAATTAATCTTGCTGGTTAAGTATAATAAAAAAATTTTTCTTTGGCTTATAATAATAAAAACATATCTTTGTGCTGTTTTTGATATGATTTAGATAGCCGATGCTAAACAGAAGATTACTTCGAATAAAGGCAATGCAGTATTTGTATGCCTACAAACAATGCCAAAAGTCAAATTTGCAACTTGCAATTGACCAGATTGAGGCGTTTTTTCAACCTGACTTGAACTCCATGGAGGTACAAGATAAGGAGAAACTTAATCAACAAAAGGAACAAGCACAAGGTATTTTCTTAGAAACATACCAAATCACACAGCCGACTCAAACGGCAACAGAAGTGCATCCTAAAGTTAGAGGAAGTATAGAAAAAGCACTCAATTATTATCAGCAACAAAATAAAAAAGACGCTGACCGCCTAAAGAAAGACGTACTTGATGGAGTGGACTTTCTTGTGGATAGATATTTCTATTTATTAAAAATATTAATGGATTTGTCTGATTTTGTGCATATTGAATACATAGAGTCGCAGAAAAAAGTATATACCAAAAAAGTGGTTTTTGAGCATGAACTCAAGTTCCTTCACAATAAAGTATTACTCCCGTTCAAGAAAGATGAAAATTTCAAAGCAGAATTGGACAAACGCAATATAAGATGGGCTACTGATACGGTACGCCAGTGGTACAAACTCTTACAGAAAGATGAAACATATCTCGCCTATCGCAATCTGCCTAATGCAACATTCCAACAAGACAGAGAAATAGTCCTTTATATCTTCAAAGAGTTTATTTTAAAAAACGATATAGTCCAATCCTATTTTGAAGAATCAGACATTAATTGGATAGAAAATCGCGCAATTCTTCGCGGTATAGTCGTAAAAACACTAAAATCCATAGAAGAAAATAGTAATAATGTCGCTATTTATGAGATTTCGCCCAATTGGGAAGAGGATAGAGATTATTTCCGAGAATTGTTCACTTACACCCTCAAACATGGAGAAGATTATGAGCCAAAAATTGCCGAAAAAGTAGAAAATTGGGACGTAGAGCGTATTACTGTGGTAGATAGAGTATTATTAGAATTAGCTCTTTGTGAGATGGTTTGCTTTCCAAGTATCCCTGTAAAGGTAACTATCAATGAGTACATAGAGTTGTCTAAAATATATAGCACCCCCAAAAGTGATATGTTTATCAATGGAATTTTAGATGTAATCTCTCAAGAACTTATTAGCAACGGAAAAATCAAGAAAAGTGCAAGAGGATTATTGGACAATAAATAAAAAAGTAATGGAACTTTTGGCTTATAAATTGTGTATAAAACTAATGAAACTTTGCACTTTTTCAAAATATGTTTTAATGTAATTAACTATCATTGAATAAGTTAAATTTCTTATATTTGTATTTTTTATCATCATACTTTGAAAAATCTTTAGACTATGAAAAAAAGAGAAAGTATATTTTTAGGTTTTTTAGTAGGAATATTAGCGGGAATTACGGTGGGAGTATTGTATGCACCAGAGAAAGGCACACATATACGTAACCGCGTGAGTTATCGTTTAGACAAATATCGCAATATATTAAAAAACTTGCTTGACCAACTGATAGAAGAAAAAGATAAAATGATAAGTTCTGCGAAAGTTGAAGAACAAAAGCGAAAAAATGAGATGAAGGAGAAAGCAGAAAAATTAATGACAGAAATAGATGACCTTAGCAACAAAATCAAAACAAGAGTAAATTAATACACCCTTTTTTATTCATTCTAAGAGATTTAATGTTTTTTTTTAACAATAAAAAACCAAATGCAATGAAATCACTGATTACTTCTTTTGTTCTTTTATTAGCAGTGGGCTTGTTCGCTTGTCAAGACAAACAAGCATCTTCTTCCACAGAAGTTACAACCACTACTCCAGCAATGCAAACAAGCAATGCTACGGACAATAATGTTGCTACGGCAACTACTGCACCTAATGAGGCAAAATTGGCTAAAATAGAGTTTGACCAAAACCAACACGATTTTGGTAATATCAAGGCAGGTGAGATAGTAAAACATAAATTCAAATTCAAAAATATTGGAGATGTGCCTTTAGTAATTAGTGATGTTAAGCCCACATGCGGATGTACGACTACTAATTTTACCAAAACTCCAGTACCTCCAGGGAACGAAGGAGAAATAGAGTTGCAGTTTGATAGTTCAGGAAAATCTGGTCCCCAACATAAGCCTGTAACAGTTTTAGCAAACGTAGAAGGAGGGCAAACCCAATTGGTGCTTACGGCAGTAGTTGCTTCTCAGCCTACTATCGCAGGTCCGTATAGAAATCAATAAATTAAATGGCAAAGTGCTAATACACAGATATTTATTTGCTAATAAAAGTCATGAAAGTTTTTTACTTTTATGACTTTTATTTTGACTAAAAATCTCCTTTATCTGTTTTCTTCCTTTGCTGACAATAAAATGAGGCAAAGAAAATTTGCTTGATTTTGCTTTAAAAATACAACTCATTATGACACTGATAAAACCAAAACAACAGAATGAAGATTTATTAAAAGATATATATTCATTTGATAAGAATCAAGGTTTCAAAATTTGGTGGTTAGCCCAAAGCGGATTTCTTGTCAAGTGGCAAGGCAAGTGTTTACTCTTTGACCCCTATCTATCAGACTCTCTTTCTATAAAATATCAGCATACAGATAAGCCCCATGAGCGTATGAGTGAGATAGTTATCCCTCCTCAAAAGTTAGATTTTATAGACATCATTACCTCAAGTCATATCCATACAGACCACTTGGATGCCGAAACACTTATCCCTATTTTTGAGCAAAATCCAAATATCAAATTCATTATTCCAGAGGCAAATCGTGCTTTTGTCATTGATAGGGTCAAACGCCCAAACAACTTTCCTATTGGGCTTAATGATAATCTGAGTTTTGAACATCTGGGTTTTAAAATCATAGGCATTCCTGCGGCTCATAATGAATTAGAAAGAAATGAAAAAGGAGAATGTAAATTCATGGGATTTATCGCCCAGTTTGGCAATTATTCTATTTACCATTCTGGGGATACGCTATGGTATAGTGGGTTAGAAGATATTTTGAAACCCTACCAATTAGATGTGGCTTTCCTGCCTATTAATGGAAACAAGCCTGAAAGAAAGGTAGCTGGTAACCTCAATCCAGAAGAAGCGGCGCGATTAGGCAAGGTCGTAGGAGCAAAATTAGTCATACCGCATCATTATCATTTGTTTAAGTTTAATACAGAAGACCCTCAAAATTTTGTAAATGAATGTGTTAAGTACCAGACTCCCTACAAAGTTTTAGAGATGGGCGAAGGCATAGAAGTTCACTAAAATCAGGTGTTTTTTTAAAATGAATAAATCTTTTTTAATTTTGTCAAATCCTACACAAGTAATATCGTGTAGCATAGAATCTGACGGTCGTGTTGTTTTTAGGAAAATGATTTTAAACAAATGCTATACTTACTTACAGAGAAAATTCTAATAAAAAAGCACTATTTTCTGCTAATTTTCCTTCTTTTTATCATAATCAGTTGCCAAGAAAAAGAGCAATATACAGGCAAATTGCGTATTGTATGTACGACCAGCATGGTGGCTGATGCCTTGCGAAATAT
>JALOMS010000380.1 GCA_025455345.1 Thermoflexibacter sp.
GGAATAACTCTTGGTATAACGATTTGTTTTACGTCTTCTGCAATTTTTGCAAGCATTTTCTCATCTGCATCAAACTCATCATGCTGAGTAGAAACAACGATGGTATGTACTCTTAAGGGTTTGTTATTATTGTCGTATTCTATGGTTACCTGTGCCTTAGCGTCAGGGCGAAGATAGGGCATTATTTCAGGCGTATTTTTACGAATATTTGCTAATTCTTTGACGATACGGTGGGAAAAAGCCAAAGCCATAGGCATCAGTTCAGGAGTTTCGCGGTTAGCATAGCCAAACATCATGCCTTGGTCTCCTGCTCCTTGCTCTTTGTCGGCTGATTCATCTACTCCTCTGGCTATATCTGGGGATTGGCTGTGTAAAGCTACTACTACCCCACAAGATTCCGCATCAAATCTGTACAAATCACTGGTATAGCCTATTCGCCTAATAGTTTCGCGTACAATATCAGGAATCTCTACATACGCTTTTGTGGTAATTTCGCCTGCCAAAGTTACTAATCCTGTGGTTACTAATGTTTCACAAGCAACACGAGAGTCGGGGTCTTGGGTGAGCATTGCGTCTAAGATTGCGTCAGAGATTTGGTCGGCGACTTTATCGGGATGTCCTTCCGATACGGATTCCGAAGTGAATAAATATGACATATTCTATGATTATAAATTATAAGTTATGGATTATGAGTATGATTGATTTGAGGTTTTCTGTTTTTAATAATAAAAAGCGAAGTATCAAGTCTTATTATTAGAGTCCTCTTTCTTTTATTCTTTTGTTTTGTTTTTATAAAATATTGCAAAAAATTGGAATAAAAAGCCCAAAACTACCACAATAGGACCTAAGGTAAGTCCTAAGAAACCAAAGCCATGTGGTTCTTTGTCCAAAGACATGATTACAAAACCTAACAATATTGCTCCTATGCCAATAAGCATGAATCTATAATTTTCCTTAGCAAAAGCAAAATATACCTGCTCTTGTTTTTTGGTTTCAATCGTCGTCTTTTTGACGTTAGGGATTGGATTTTTTACAGTTTTTGCACTCATGATTAGAAATCTTTAAAGTAAATATTTTGTGTAATTTTCTTAATAACTGCCTCTATATTAACAAATTGTAATCCTTATACTTGTTAATAACTAATCTATTCTGTGATAATTACTACAAAAAGTTTTGCAAAGTTGCAAAATCAAATTCGACTTTTCAAATAAGTAGCTTAATTTGAATAGGTTATTTTTTTATTGGTTTTGGATAAAGGCAAAAGCGACAATATTTGCGCCCATTTTGAGTGCTTCTTGGCGAGCTTCTTCGGAGTCATTATAGATTACTTGGTCTTCCCAGCCATTTCCCAAATCACATTCGTAGGAATAAAAACATACCAATCTTCCCTCATAAACCAATCCTAATCCTTGAGGAGATTTGCCGTCGTGTTCGTGGATTTTGGGAAGTCCCTTGGGGAATTTATATTTTTGATGGTAAATCGGGTGATTATAGGGTAGCTCGACCAGTTCTAATTCTGGAAATACTTTTTTCAATTCTAATCTAATAAATTTATCCAATCCATAGTTGTCATCTATGTGCAAAAAACCTCCAGCGATGAGATAGTTACGTAGATTTCTTGCCTCTGTTTCCGAAAAAACTACATTCCCGTGTCCTGTCATGTGGACGAGAGGGTATGAAAATAGCTCTGGGCTACCAACTTCTACGATTTCCTCCTCTTCGGCTAAATTGATATTGAGATTTTTACGGCAAAAGCTAATCAGATTGGGCAAAGAGGTTTTGTTTGCATACCAATCTCCTCCTCCATTGTATTTGAGTTTGGCGATTTTGAGAGGGGCTTCGTTTTGAGCAAAAGCAAGGGTATAGGTAAGAGGGATTAGAATAATAATGAATAATGTGTTTTTTACCATATTTAAAGAGTTTAGAAAGTTAAACTTAATGATTAACCTTTTGGGATATGTAAAAAAAATATCGTGCTAAGTACATTAAAATCTCAGCACGATATTCTTTAGCATGTATTTCTATTACATAGGCGGAGAGGACAACATTTTGATAACAAAGGGGACTTTGTCTATTAGAATGTAAAGGATAATTAGAGAAAAAAGTATGACTTGCACCAGTTTCAGTTTGGCAAGTGATACAAACGCCTCTAATAAGTGAGTGATGTCATCTCCATCAGTGCCGTGAATCAGTCTAAAATATTTGGCTACGGTAAGAGTCAGTAAACCAATGATTATGTACATAGAGGTAACAGCTAATTCATAAATCATGTCAGACCATTCTACCTCCATATCTGGATAGAGAAACGCTGTTAGGTAGCTCAAAAGGTTAATAGCACCATAAACAATAAAAATTATTCCTGCCCAAGTCATTCGTGTTGCTACCAGCAGGATAATCTTATTTTCTTCGTCATCGAATTCGTATTTTTGACCGCGCATACTAATTTACTTTATATTGTTTAATAAAAAAAATCGCATTAAATCTTAAAAAAAATAGAACACAGAGGCAAATTGAGAATAAGTATTGTAATTTTTGCTTTAAAACTACAAATCTTATGCTAATTAACAAGTAAATTATTACATTGTTTTTTATTTTCTGAAATAAAACTTTTCCTCAATAGAGGAAAACTCTCTTGGAATTTGCTGTTCGTTAGAGCGTTGGCGTACATTTTTGCGGACTTGCATAAATACATCTTCTAATCGCAAATTGGGTTGCCTTAGTGCTTTGACGAGTTCTTCGGTATAAAGCCCATTTTTCCCATTCCCATCTAAGGCTGTACCACCCGCTTGAGTTGCGTATGCGATAAAAGTCCCTTTGGGAGCTTTGTCTGTACCTATGATTCCCTTACTTCCTGCTTCATTTCTGCAAGCATCTAATATAAGGATATTCATTGCATTATTGGCATCTTCCATCTCATTGAGAACTTTGTTAAGCCCTACGGCGGAGTGCGTATATTCTTCTAAACTTAACCCATTCCTCTCCTCGATAGGCAAGAGGTAAGTTTCTCCATTTTGTTCTATGCCATGCCCCGCAAAGTAAAATAGACCAATTCCTCCACTATTGCTTAGTTTTTGTCCAAAATTAAGAATTACATTTTTCATCTCATCATGGCTTAGATTGGTGTATTTCATCACTTCAAAGCCCAATCTATTTAGTTCCAGAGCGATTGTTTCGGCATCATTGACGGGGTTTTTCAATGGAGAATTTTTGTATTCTTTATTTCCTATTACCAAAGCAATTTTTTTTGCAGTAGCGATATTAATCTCGCTTTCAGGTTTATAATCAATTTCCAATAGATTGGAAGTAGAGATACCACCCGAATTTGTTGCCACAATTTTGACAGTATTTTTCCCTTCATTAAGTGTAATATTGCGCTTGAGTTGTATATCGCACGTACTACTTGGCACTACTCCTATGCCTCTTGTTGCTTTCTCTATCTGCACCCCTTCGTTCACATAGACTTGCATACTTTGTAAGGGAGTAGAAGTCTGAATACAAGCATCTAAGACATAGTTTTTTGATTTGCTTTTGAATGAAGTATTATTCCATGTAATCTGTGGCGGCTGCGGAGTAGCTTTGACCTTAACGGTAGAAATATCCCATAGTTTAGCCGTATTATTACCTGTGGTGATTATGTACTTGCCATCAGGAGAAAAGGCAACAGATGTAATCCAATTTCCATGTCCAGTAAATACCTGCTCTATTTGTCCTTGTTGATTCCAGAGTTTGGCTGTTTGGTCAAAACTTCCTGTCAAAATGAATTTGCTATCAGGGGAAAAAGCTACCGAACTTACCCAATAAAGATTTGAGAATGTTTTAATAATAGTGCCTTTGCTGTCCCAAATTTTAGCAGTTTCATCAAAGCTACCAGTCAATATATGTTGAGTTTTAGGAGAAATCGCCGCAGAAAAAACTTGGTCTGTATGTCCTGTATATTTTTGTAATACTTTACCTTGTAAGTTCCACATGCTTGCTGTTCCGTCCATGCTCGCAGTGAGTATCAACTTGCTGTTGGGTGCAAAAGCTACTGAGCGAATGATGGATTCATGGTAAAAATTTTGAATTACATTACCCTCATAGTCCCATATACGAGCTATGTGGTCATGACACCCTGTCAAAATATACTTACCATCGGGAGAAAAGGCTACTGCTCCCACAGGGTCAGTATGAGCTAAGATTTGCTCTACTACACCTGTACGCAAATTCCAAAGTCTTGCAGTTTGGTCATCACTCCCTGTAAGGGCATAATTGCCATCTGGAGAAATAGCCACAGAGCGAATGAGAGATTGGTGTCCTTTGAGTGTCTGCCAAATTTTGCCTTGCAAATCCCACAAAATTGCAGTTTTGTCTTCGCTACCTGTCAAAATAAACTTTGCATCAGGAGAAAAGACCGCAGAGCGAACCATTTTTGTATGAGAAAAAGTATGAATTTCTTGTGCAAAACTAAAAAATGGCAAAAGTATAGTTATAAGAAGCCAATAGCGTTTCATCGTTAGTATAGGGGTAAAATTTCTTTATTTATTCTTACGTAAAAAAGAAAAGATAGTTTTATCTACTTTTTAATAATTAAGATATTTACATATAAAACAGTGAGAGGAACGCTAACAGTGGTTGTAAATACTGTTAGTCGTTTTCTAAGTAAGAATTTATCCTTGAAAAACAATAATACGATTTTATTTTTACTCAACTACTTAAATCTAAGGCAATTAAAACTTTTTCAGTGAAAAAATATTTGATATATTTGATGACATCTTCGGGCATTTGCCTAACAAAATTCTTTAATTGAGGGTATTTGTAACCCCTGTCCACCAAACCCTCGATAAAGCTCACATAAACTCCATTTTGCACTATGTCATCACCTTCTTTGAAAAGAAATAAGATATAGTCTTCTATTTTTTGGATTAAAACAGTGTCGTTTTTTTCAAAGCCTTCCTTTATCAGAAAGTCAGCAAAGCGTTCGAAGGAATAGAAATAATTATCAGTTTGGAAAAAGATTTCACCAAAAAAGGAGTCGCTTTCCATAAAAAGAGGAAAATGCACTTTGCAATAAGCCTGCACATCTCCTATCTCAATTTTCTTATTTTCCATCAATCTTCTTTTGAGGTTTCAACAAATTTACTCATACTCGCGCCCTATTTTTATCATTGCAAGTAAAGTATCCCAAGTTGGAGGCGTATCTAACTGATATTCACGCTCACTACTCATCAGGTAAGACGCTCCACGCTCTAAAATAATGCAAATTTTCCAGTTAAAAACGGAATCATCATAGCTCATGCCCGTTTCACTGCTTTGGGGAATGCCATATTCCTCAATATTGCGTATTTGTGCTTTCAAGTATTTCAAAAGTCTATCAACTTCTTCTAAAT
>JALOMS010000381.1 GCA_025455345.1 Thermoflexibacter sp.
AAGCGGCAACAGGCATTACAGAGCAATTAGTACAATATGGCTTTGAAGCTGGACGCATGAAAACAGGTACACCGCCAAGAGTAGATGGAAGAACGCTGAACTACGAAGCAATGCAAGAACAAGAAGGAGATGAAAACCCAAGTAAGTTCTCTTATTCAGATGAAACACAACCCCTGACCAAACAAAGAAGTTGTTTTATTACTTACACCAATGAAGAAGTACACGATATTTTAAGGACAGGTTTTGACCGCTCGCCTATGTTCAATGGCACTATCAAGTCCATTGGACCGAGATATTGCCCTTCGGTAGAGGATAAAATCAATCGTTTTGCAGAGCGTGAAAGACATCAGATTTTTGTAGAACCTGAAGGCTGGAATACGGTCGAGGTCTATGTGAATGGTTTTTCTACTTCTTTGCCCGAAGATGTGCAGTACAAAGCCTTAAAGAAAATACCTGGGTTTGAGAATTGTAGAATGTTTCGTCCTGGCTATGCGATTGAGTATGACTTCTTTCCTCCTACCCAATTGAAACCTACGCTGGAAACAATGTTGCTTGAAAATTTATTTTTCGCAGGGCAAATCAATGGCACTACGGGCTACGAGGAAGCGGCTTGTCAAGGACTGATGGCTGGCATTAATGCTTACAACAAAGCTTTTGGCAAGGAAGAATTTATTTTGAGCCGCTCTGAGGCTTATATCGGCGTACTGATTGACGATTTGGTGCATAAAGGTACAGAAGAACCCTATCGTATGTTTACTTCGCGTGCGGAGTATCGTATCCTTTTGCGCCAAGATAATGCGGATATTCGCCTAACGGAAAAAGGGCATAAAATAGGTTTGGCAGAAGACTTCCGTTTGGCAAAAGTACAAGAGAAGCTAAAAGAAACTGCTCAAATTATTGAATTTCTAAAAAATAAAAGTATTTCTCCTCTTGATGTTAATGATAGATTGCGAGAGATGGAATCCGCAGAGCTTAGTCAAAGTCAAAAAGCCTCTCAACTCCTTAAGCGTCCAGAGATGGAATTAGCTACCCTGATGAATATGACCGAAGGACTAAAACAGGAATTGAGCAAATATAGCGAAGAGGCTATGATGCAAGCTGAAATCTTAGTAAAATACGATTCTTATATAGAAAAAGAAGAAAAATTGGCAGAAAAACTGAATAATTTAGATAATATCAAATTGGGAGATTGGTTGAATTATAAAGACATCAAACAACTTTCTAATGAAGCAAGAGACAAACTTAGCAAGGTTAAACCTCAAAATTTAGGACAGGCTTCGCGTATTAGTGGAGTTTCTCCTGCTGATATTTCTGTTTTGATGGTCTATCTCAACAAATAATTTCTGCAAATTAAACTCATAAAGAGTAGCAACCTTTGGATAGGTTTGCTACTCTTTATGCTAAGAAAATGATTAAAATTTAAGTATCTAACAAAACATAGTTTTAAATATTTACGTAAGTTTTATAAAATAAAAACTTGAACCTAATATGTCAAATCATCATTATTGCTTAAAAGTTGCTACATTTCTTATTTTTTTATCTCTCTTTACTTTTACGTACAATATTTTTGCACAGAATCTACCTAATTCTACTTCTACCCCTAAACAAACAGGTCAGAATAACTTTTATTTTGGCTTGTATTTAGGTTCTGGAGCAAACTCTTGGCAGATAACACCTTCTCAATTTAATTTAATGTTCCCCGTAACACCAAGCGACTTTATCAATGCGACTACGAGTGTTACAGACTTTAGTTATGCACCTAATCTGAACTTCGGATTAGAAATTGGCGGTTCGCGAAGCTGGTATGGAGCTTTTGATATGCAGTTTACCTTTGGTGGAATGACAGGCTCTTACTTTGGCATTTCTACAGGGCTAAATGTCCCTCTAAGTAACAATGGCAGGGCTACATTGCAACTGGGTTCTGGACTTTTTTATCAGATAAGTAAGAAAAATCTGGACAGACGCAGACTTCAACAATCAGTCAATTTAGATGGTCGCTTTTTTAATAATAACAATACTTTTATCTCTGATTTGATAGATGAAAACTTTGGCTTGCGACCTTGTGCTACCTTGAGACTCCCCATAGGGGCAGCAGCTCATTTGAAGTTAACAGGAGGCTATCAATTTAACTTTATTAGTATATCGCGCATACGCTTCTCTCAAACTCGTCCTTCAAGAAACCGCCGCAATACTTCTTCTACTACGACCGCACGTTTCCGAACTGATGATGGGATTTTTGATTTCCAATACAACAACCAAAGAATCATTCGTACTCCTTTTGATTATAGCGGCTTCTTTGTCAATATAGGCATTGCTTGGATACTATAAAACTACGTTCCCCTACTCTACTTATTCATTATCAAGGGCTTCGTCCAACAGTGTAGCAAAATCTAAGGATAAACCAGCAAATAGATAATGTGTGAAAGGTGTATCAAACTTACAAATCGTATAGCCAATGTCTCCTTTCTCAAATACGTAATATACGGCATTGTGAGGATTGACCACTATGCCTACTTTGGCTCCCCCTACTAACCAATCTTCCCGCATCTTTTTGATTTCTCTGGCTTCGTCATACGGGGAAGAAACTATTTCTATGACTAAGTCGGGTGGCAATTCTATGAATTTCCATTGGGATTGTACTGATTTAGAAGCTGTCTGAAAGGAAATATAAGAACTATCTGCCGCCCTGCGTTTTAGTTTGTTGTTCTTATCGTAAAGATTATAACGTGCCGTAGCATCATAAGCCTTGCCATTTTTATTCTTAATTGACCAGAAATATAATATAGACCCAATAGCAAGCGTAAAAGATGCGATAATTGCAGTAGTAAGCATATTGATAGTGAGTTGGTTATAATCATCAAATTCTAATTTGGCAGATTTGTTTTCATTACAGATTGCTTCAAATTGTTCTTCTGTAATGATAAAACTTTCAGGCAGTTGGACATGGAAAAAACTCACCTTCCCAAAAGAAAAAGCGGATTCATAAAAGGTTACTTGATTACCTTTTGTATTTGCCTTTACCTTTACTTCTTGATTAAGAGCCTGCAAAGCCTCAAATTGCTCTTGGGTATAGCTTGTAGGGAATTTGATAGTGATAGATTCCATGACATTTTATTTTGCCTTAAAAATATAAAAAAGAAGTAAATAATAGAAAAAAATGTTAATAATTAAAAAAACAACATACTCATTTCCAAAGACTTTACTATTTTTGTAAGAAAAAATCAAAGGAAATGAAGACAACTTCCCAACTTATTCACAACTTATTCACTTTAATTATTTCCTCTCTCTTTTTTTACGCCTGCGCCAGCATAGGTACGCCTACGGGAGGTCCCAAAGACGAGAAGCCTCCTATCTTGCTCAAATCCACCCCAAAAGACCAAAGTGTCAATTTTAAGGGCAAGGTAATTACTTTAGAATTTAATGAGTACATAGAACTCAAAAATATCAAACAAGGACTGCTCATCACTCCTAATCTCGGCGAAGGCAATGACTATGAATACAAAATCACCCAACCTAATCTTACTTTGACCTTTAAAAAAGACCTTGACCCCAATACCACTTATGTATTTGACTTTGGTGATGTAGTAGCTGATGTAAATGAGAAAAATAAAGCTGAAAATCTCAAGTTAGCATTTAGTACGGGCGAATCCATAGATTCTTTGTTTATTCAAGGCATAGTAAGAGACTTGTACAACAACAAGCCACTTATCAAAGGTACGGTTGGGATTTATAATGCCGAAGATACCTTTGATATAGAAAAATACAAGCCTTTATATTACACAAAAACGGATTCATTGGGAAAGTTCAAATTAGGAAATTTGAAACCTGCACTGTACAAAATCTACGCACTCTTCGAGGATAAGAAAAAAGATAACATATACAATGGCGATGTTGATGAAAAAATCGCTTTTCTTGATAAGCCTGTGGACTTGACCAACAGACCCTTTGCTATTGTAGAAGATTTAAAACTTACTTCTTTTGACTTAAAACCTATTAGACTGCTAAAACCAAGAAAAAATAGGCACTATATAGAATGGAGAGCAAGCAAAGAAATAGATAGCTATGAAGTCAAATTTCTTGATAGTCAATATGATACATCTATATTACATACCAAAGAAAAAGACTTTGTCAGATTTTATCACACGACTAATACCACTACGGACAGTGTTAGTCTTATACTTTCGGTCAAGGATAGCTTAGGAAATATAGCAACTGATACGAATAAAATAAAATTTGAACAAATAGAAAAAATAAGACCTTTAGGTTTGAATTTCAGTGGTTGCTTTTAATATTCGCAAAGATAGCACATACCAAGTTGCTATTACCTTAAAATTCAATAAGCCGATGCTACCATACATCAATATAGATAGCATTTTTTACAAGGTTGCTGCCAAAGATACCGTAGGACAGAGGTTGGAATTAGCAAATTTCCAATGGAATAATAATAGAACAGAGGTAAGCATTTCTAAGCAAATATTCTCTAAAGAACCTATCAATTTTACCTTAAAAAAGGGCGTTTTTAAATCTATAGAAGGAGACTCCTCTTCTGCGCGCCCGCTTATCTCCTACCCTATCCGCAAGCCCGAAGAGTTTGGCACTATCAGTGGGCAGGTGCGCTCTCAAAAATATAAATCCTTCATTATTCAGATTTTAGATGATGGATACAAGCAAGTTGAGCAGTCTATATCGAATATTAGCAATTTCAAGTTTACATATATCAAAGCTGGTAAGAAGCGTATTCGCGTACTCATTGACGAGAATGGAGATGGAAAATGGGAAAAAGGAGATTTCAAAAAAAGAATTCCGCCTGAAAAAATATTTTTCTTCAAAGAAGTCATAGAAGTAAAGCCTAATTGGGATTATGAAGACAACTTAATAGATTTAGACCAAGAATCAGAAAGTAGCGAAGAGGAAAAATAATCATTAAATAATAAATTTATCAATTTTATTTGATTTTATATTTTTTTATTATATTTTTGTGTAAAATTAGGATTGAAAAGCATCATAAAAATCAATCTATTTTTTTGGAATGACGGCAAAATATGTTTTTGAGGAACAATAAATAAAAACCATGAAATTACTTTTGACATTCATTTGCTCTTTTTTAGCAATTTTGCCTTCAATAGCGCAAGAAAAAGACACTACACAAGCGTCTAAAGAAGCAATTTTTCAATCCTATCAACAGCTTATAGGCGGGAAATGGGAAACTAAAGGAAAGTGGAACAATGGACAAGAGTTTCATCAAGAAATAAGTATAGAAACGGAGCTTAGCAAACGCATTTTTACAGTCAAGACCTATGATTACGTAGATGCTAAGCAGTTTGACAATGCTCAAAGAAACTATGGGATTAGGGCTTGGGACGAAAGCACAAAAAAGATGAAGTTTTGGGAGTTTGATGCTTTTGGAGGAATTATTACAGGCGAAATAATCATCAAGGGCAAGGACATCTATCACATCTATGAATATCCAAGCCCCAAAGGTAAACTTTTGCTTGCAGATGTATGGATTTATATAGACAAAGATACATACACTTTCAAAGTATGTGAGTTCAAAGATGGGAATTTAGGAAAGGAGTATATGAAAACTACTTATAAACGTAAAAGCTAAAATGTTCACAAAAAATGTGAATATAAATTGAATTCAGTGTGAATGAAAATTGAATAAATAGACTAAATCCTATCACTTGCACTTATTCACAGCACTTATTCAATTTTGACATTATTTTTACACTTCTTCTCCCCAAATTATTCACCATAAAAATTATACACACCTGTTTATAAATATATTCACTATTCACTCTTCAATGTGAGTAAGCCAGATAACCTCACACCTATACTCCTCTAAGCGAGGAGATAATCTATTTTTTTAGAACTTCGAGGTGAATAAAATTTGAATAAGTAAATCAAAAAATCAAATGCTAAGACATATTCACATATTCACCATATAATAAGTATAATAATTTCTTCTTTTATATAAATCAATTTTATTAGTATATTGTTGTTGATTTGTGAACAAACCAATTTTTGAGTTTGAGGTGTGTTATTTTCCTTCTTAAAATTCCAAACGTATGTTGAAAAGATTTGCATTGATTTTGATTTTTTATCTGCCTTTGATTGCTTTTGCCCAAGACAAAGACATTGATTTAGCCAATGAATATTATAATAATGGAGAGTATGAAAAAGCAATCGCATTGTATGGGAATATTGTCAAAGAAAAACAGTTTGTATTTACTGTACATAAAAATTATTTGGATGCTTTACTCAAAATGGAAAAATTTGAGGAAACAGACAAATACCTCAAAAGGCAAATGAGAAATTTTCCTGCGGAGAGCCTATTCCAAGTAGATTATGGGGTTTTTCTCATTATGCGTGGCAAAAAAGAGGAATCAGAAAAGCATTTTCTGGCATATATAGAAATCGTAAAGAAAGATGATGCTCAGATTCGCTATGCGGCGCGTAATTTTATAAATGCCAATTTATACGACTATGCGGAGGTCTTGTACCTCGCTGGACGGAAAAACGGTCATGAAAAGTTTACGTATGAGTTAGCGAGTCTTTATGCGATGGCAGGCAAAACAGATATGATGATTACAGAATATCTCGATATTCTCAAAGATGATGAAGAGCAGTTAGAATACATAGAGAATATCTTACAAGCCCGTATGAGGGAGGAAGAAGACTTTGCCAAAATAGAACCCGTCTTGTTCAAATTTATTCAAAAATACCCAGACAAGATAGTCTATAATGAAATGTTGGTGTGGTTTTATGTACAGATGAAGAACTTTAGCAAGGCATTTTTCCAAGCAAAAGCAGTAGATAAGCGCAAAAAATTAGAGGGAAATGGGATTTACGACATAGGATTATTAGCCTTAGAGAATAAAGATTATGAGAATGCAATCAAAGTCTTTGAGTTTTTAGTGGAGAAATACAAAGATGAAAGTGTATATGTCATGTCGCGTCGCCAATTGGTCAAGGCAAAAGAAGAATCAGTCAAGAATACATTTCCTGTAGATTTAGAAAAAATCAAATCTTTAGTGAAAGATTATCAACAGATTATAGGAGAGTTAGGCTTAGTAGATTATACAGCAGAAGCGGCGCGAAGTATGGCTTTGCTCCAAGCGTTTTATTTAAGCAATAAGGATACAGCAATCCAAGTATTTGAAAAAATTATCAATACGCCCACAGTTCGCAAAGACTTTACAGACCAAGTAAAACTCGATTTGGGAGATATTTATCTACTCAAGAACGAACCATGGGAAGCCACATTGTTATATTCTCAAGTAGAAAAACGCCAAAAAGAGAAAGACTTAGGGCATTTGGCAAAACTTAAGAATGCTAAACTTTCTTATTATAAAGGGGAATTTGAGTTGGCAAAAGAAAATCTCGACGTACTCAAGTTAGCAACTACAAGAGAGATTGCTAATGATGCCATGCAACTTTCTTTACTCATCGGAGATAACATTGCACTGGATACTACCGAAGCGGCACTCCAAGAATACGCATCTATAGATTTATTAGTTTTCCAAGGACAATACGAAACAGCCTTAGAGAAATATAAAATAATGCAAAAGAAATTTAGTTATCACCCTATTGTAGATGAAATCCTGTGGGCTAAGGCAAATATTTATGTAAAATTAGGTAAGTTCGAGCAGGCTATCGATGAACTTATTAAAATTATTGGAGAATATAATGATGATATTTGGGCTGATGATGCTAACTATCTTATTGCCAAAATTTATGATGAAAACCTCAAAAATAAGGACAAAGCAATGGAATATTATCAGAATCAACTTACTAAATACCAAGGAAGTATGTATTCGGTAGAAGCAAGAAAGCGTTATAGACAACTAAGAGGTGATAATATTAATTAATCCAATATTTAGCCAAAATTGATACAAAGTCTATCAGGTGGCATAGAGAATAAAAAAATGTTAAAAATTTGTAAAGCTCATTGATACAAGCTATCTTTGGCACTAAGATAGTAAATGTTTAGGGTTTTGCCTTAAATATTTCTTTTCATAGCTGGTTGAAAGAACTTGGGGGTTGGGAGAGATCTCACCCTCAAGATTTTTTTTTATCCTTGTATCCCTGCAATATGTAACTTGTCTATAATTGTTTTATAAAACAGCCATTCTTTTCTTTATAGTAACTTTAACACCAACATTGAAAAAACCTTAGACTTTATTCAAACCTATTGCATTAAATTTCTTTACTTTGCAAAATTAATCTTTTCATTGTCCAAAACTCAAAACTTAGTAATTCTTATAGTTGTCCAATGGAATTTACAGTCCAACAAATAGCACATATACTCAAAGGAGAAATAAAAGGAAATAGCCAAATAAAAATTAAGAATTTGGCAAAGATTCAAGAAGGCAAGGAAGGCGACATTTGTTTCTTATCCAATTTGAAATATGAAAACTACCTATATACTACCACTGCAAGTGCTGTGATTGTTAGTAAAGACTTCGAACCTAAAAAAAATTATCAGCCAACACTTATTATAGTAGAAGATGCTTATACAGCCTTTTCTGTTTTGTTAGAGGAGTATGTAAAAATCATCAACCTCTTAAAAATAGGTATAGAACAGCCTTCTTTTATAGCACCTACTTGCACTTATGGAGAAAATTTATATCTAGGTGCTTTTGCATACTTAGGCAATCATACAAAAATTGGTAAAAACGTGAAAATTTATCCTCATGTTTACATAGGCGATAATGTCAGTATAGGTGATGATACTATTCTTTATTCAGGTGTGAAAGTATATGCGGATTGTAAGATAGGGCGCAGTTGTACGATTCAATCTGGTGCAATCATAGGAAGTGATGGTTTTGGATTTGCTCCTCAAACAGATGGAACATACAAAACAATTCCTCAGGTAGGTACAGTAATTATAGAGGATAATGTAGATATTGGTGCAAATACAACAATAGACAGAGCTACTATGGGTGCAACTATTATAGAAAATGGCGTGAAATTAGATAATTTAATCCAAATAGCTCATAATGTTAGAATTGGTAAGAATACTGTAATAGCTTCGCATACAGGAATTTCTGGCTCTACTACCATTGGTGAAAACTGTATTATAGCAGGACAAGTTGGTTTTGTAGGGCATATTACCGTAGCTAATCGTACCACTATTGGAGCGCAATCAGGAATTACAAACTCTATTGATAAAGAAGGAACTACTTTGCTAGGCTCTCCTGCTATTGACCATAGAGAGCAATTAAAAAATTATGTAATTGCTCGCAAATTACCTGAATTAAAAAAACGAATAGACGAACTCGAGAAAAAGATTGTAACTTTGCAACTCTCAAAGTAATATTATGTTATACAACAAACAGCATACAATTCAAAAATCAGTTACCTTATCTGGTGTGGGATTGCACACAGGTGTACAAGCGAATATGACGTTTTTACCCGCACCACCCAATCATGGAATTAAATTTCAAAGAGTTGATTTAGAAGGACATCCTACGGTAGATGCGGACGCAGATAATGTG
>JALOMS010000382.1 GCA_025455345.1 Thermoflexibacter sp.
ATCTCCATTCAAGGTGGACTTGTCCCATCTTACACCTACCGTAGCAATCACCTTATCTTCCCAGTTAGCTTCTTGTTGTGCAAAAACGCCAACATCTTTAGCAAATACATCAGTTTGCTGAAAAACTTCTTGGACTGTACCTTGACGAAGGTTAGTTTGCGCTGGAGCTAAACCTCTTGAGCGATTGAGCAAGCTATTTTCTCTGAAATTCAATCGCACTGTTCCAACTTGAGAATTAAAGTTTACTTTGCCCACATTAAAGTTATAAGTCAAGGCAAATTGCAGATTGGTATTGAGATTTTCTGTCTTGCCCCAAAGCGCGTCGCCTGGGTTCGCTTGTGCGCGTTGGAATTGCAAATCTTCTGGGAGATATACCAAAGTAGAGTTTTGAGTAAAATCCAAACCACCTTGAGCAATAAACTTCAGCAATGAATTACCTGTTTTGAGCAGTTCCGCAGAAAGATTAAAAGATTGGATAAAGCGATTAACATTAGAGTTATTAATGCCTTTGTCTGTAACAGCTACAGGATTCTCCGCAAAATAAGGGTTGTCAGGATATACGCCAGCTTCGTTAGGGAATAAACTAAAATAATTAGGAACATAAGCGATATTGTAGCCTATACTCGCTCCAGAGTTATTTTGATTTCCTGTAAAACCTCTATCTGTAACAGAATTGATGTAATTAGAACTAATGCCCAATTTGATACCATTGGTGATTTTATGGTCTATGTTGGCGCGGATAGAGCGGCGTTTGAATCCTGTACGGCGAATAATACCGTCTTCGTCAGTCAAAGCACCAGAGATAAAGAAAGTAGTTTTTTCATTACCTCCAGAGATATTCAAGCGAGTATTGCTCAATGTGGCTGTGTTGTTATAAAAATAATCTTCGTAGTCGTAGGTTCTGCCTCCAGCTTGGCGGAAACGCTCTAATTCTATCGGACGACGCGTTACAGGGAAGAAGGAATTAATCTTTGCTTCACTCCAGTCATCTACGCCCAATAATCGTTGAGGCTTAGCAAAACCTAAATCTTGTTCAAAAGTAATTTTTGTTTTGCCTGATTTTCCGCGTTTGGTAGTGATAATGATTACGCCCGCATTGGCGCGTGTACCATAAATTGCCGCCGCCGAAGGCCCTTTCAATACCTCGATAGACTCTATGTCGTTAGGGTTAATATCTGCCAAACGATTCGCATTATCATCTTGGGTAGCCGCACCACTCGCACCTGTTACTGTACCGCGTCCAGAGCGATTGGTGGAGTTATTGATATACACTCCGTCCACAATGTAAAGCGGCTGAGAAGCTCCCACCAAAGAGGCAATGCCTCTTAGTTGGACGGAAACACCACCACCAGGTGCGCCACCGTTGGTATTGATGTTCACGCCCGTCAGCTTGCCATAGAGCGCATTGTCCACAGTTTGGATTTGGGTAGTACCAATTAGTTCTTTGGAGGAAACCGTAGAAACTGCATTGGCAAGATTGCTACGCTTGATGTCAGAAGCCAAACCTGTAACGACTACTTCTTCCAATTTAGTAACATCTTCTGCCATCACCATGTCCAATGTGGTTTTGGAAGGAGAAACTTCCACGTTTTGAGAAAGATAGCCAATAAATGTAAATACCAAAACTGCTTTTTCATTGTTATTAATCGCAATTTGGAATTCTCCATTGGCATCAGAAATAACGCCCGTATTCGAGCCTTTGATGATGATGTTTACTCCGGGGAGAGCCATTTTACTGACTTCATCTTTAATCGTTCCCTTGACGGTGTACTGGGCTAAAGCCATATTGCCCATCAAAAGTAAGATGAGTAATAGCTTTATTTTCCTTAGTAAATTGTTGTTAATGTGCTTCATAGATTTAAGTTAAATGATTAAAAATAAATAACTAAACGCAACAAATAATATATACAAGATGTATGAGAAAACGCCTAATGGATTAATGTGATTTGGATTTGCCAGATAAGGTTTACTTAAGGCATATAGGATAGCTATTATTTCATTGTATAAAAAAGCATATACTCCATAGAACAAAAAGAGTAATAGCTTTCCTACAAAATGATTAAATAGCTTAGTATGTTAATTAATGATTAACTACTGATAAGTTTGTATCTATACTTTTTTGCTCTCTTACAAGCAGATATAGGAGATAATAGGTTAGCTACCAGAGGAATACTACTTAGAGCATGGGTTAGGTGCGAATTGTTTTTGTAAAAGTGTTTCATAAAAAATAGAGGTTAGATGAGTATAAACAGCTATTAAACTATTCTAATGTAATAAAGTTTTCAAATATAGTTAATATTAAAAAAATAGCCAAAAGAAAGGCTATCTAAAAGAATAACCTTCCTTTTAATGTCAAAATATCACATTAAAGTAAAAAGGCAAATAGCTAATATGCCTATTGCCTTCTTATGCTCCTTTCTGCTCATCATCTTTTTTATCTTCATCACCTTCAAAAATTCCCTTTATTTTCCCAAACAGATTAGAAGCTCCTTCTTGAATTTCTTTCATTTTCTCTGCCGCTTCTTCTTTCAACTCTGCAAAGGTTTCAGAAGCGTCCTCTTTCCACTCAGAAAAAGTTTCTTTGAGCGCGCCTCCGCTTTTGAGGTAAGTCATCGTATGATTTACAGCCGCTTTTGCTTGTTCTTCAGTAATTCCTACTTGTTCAGCAATTTTTTTGATTAATTCTTCCATGAGATTAGATGTTTTTTATGAAACTTTGATTTATTTATTAGAAAAATAATTTTTACACTGAAAAGTACAAAAATTTCTTTGTCCATTGCTAATTTCTTATTTTATTTTTAGAAAACAAGATTTAATTCAAACATTTTTAAAACATTCTTATTGATAGTTCTGTTTTATAATTGTACTCTCGTTAACGTTTTGACATTTAATATATTTACATTTTACTTACTTTAACTATTTACTAAATTGGGCTACTATTCTATCAAAGATTTGGAGAATTTGACGGGTATAAAGGCACATACGATTAGAATGTGGGAGCAACGTTATGATATTATTACACCTTCGCGTACTGATACCAACATTAGATTGTATGAGGCAGACCAGTTAAAGTTGATGTTGAACATTGCATTACTTAACAATCATGGTTTCAAAATTTCTAAAATTGCTCACATGACCCGTGAGGAAGTTTATGAGAAAGTAAGAGAAACGATAAGTAAAGCAAGCAGTTTTGAAGATCAAATCAATGCCCTTACTGTGGCAATGATTGACTTAGACGAAGACGCTTTTGAGAAAATCATTGCGACCAATATCCTTCAGTATGGATTTGAAAGGACAATGATTAATATTATTTACCCTTTTTTAATCAGAATAGGGGCTTTATGGACTACGGATGCGATTAATCCTGCACAAGAGCATTTTATCACCAATCTAATTAGACAAAAATTAATAGTTGCCATAGATGGTCAATTCGAACCCAACCGCACTAACCCTAAGAAATTTATTTTGTTTTTGCCAGAAGGGGAGTTACATGAGATTAGCTTGTTATTTTGTTATTATCTTATCAAGTCTCGTGGAAATAAGGTCATTTATTTAGGTCAAAGCCTACCAATGAATGATTTGTATGATGTCAATCAGGTACATAAAACTGATTTTATTGTTACAGTAATTACCTCTGTACCAGGAGCTGAGCAGATACAAAATTACGTAGATACTTTGGGGCAAAAGTTCCCTCAAACACAGATACTCATGAGCGGTTATCAAGTAGTGGGGCAAGACTTGCGTGTTAATAAAAATATGCACATTATCAATCAAATACAAGATATGATTTCTATGTTAGACGAACTAAAGTCAGGGAGAAACCCTTTTGAATAAAGTTTTTTAGTTCTTATTTTATACTATCATCTATTTAAAAACAAAGTGTCAATTTTTATCAAAATTGGCACTTTGTTTTTAAATAGATGATTATAAAGAAATTAAATACAATTTTATAAAATTAGTAATTTGTTGGATAGCCTCCTCTGCCGTCAATTTCTCTAATTCAATCTTTTACTTCCATCGCCTTGATAGACATAACGGAACGTATAATGCCTTGCAGGAGTAGCCAGAGTAATAGTCGCTGGCGGTGGCGCATCTTTGTAATAACTCAATATCTCTACCTTAGCAAACTTACCATCACCTGTCCTAATCACCAAAACACGTCCAGGAATAGGAGAAATAAGCATGGTCATCGGATTATAATTGTACCAACCCATGCCAGAGGTGGTAGGGATAGCCAGATTTGTAAGGGCGTTGTCCTGAGCAAAAGTAGCACTTGTAGGAATTTCTTTCAAATCTTCAAAAATGCCTGTATGTATGTAAGCCCCACCCTGTCCTGTGCGGATAGCTCCTCCATTGATGATGATAGTAGTGCCTCTAAAGCCAATATCCCACTTGTTGGTTGCGCTATCAGCATTGGAAATAATCTTATTTTCTTTGAAACTAAAAAATGTAAAACGATTAGTACCTCCACTCGCCCTGCCCGTATTAGGGTCTATGGTTACAGGGTCAGCCAATAAGTTGCTCACTGTCTGTGCCAATAAAGGTTCGGGAGCTACTTCTTCGCTTTTGGTACAAGAACTAAAAAAAGATACAACAAGCAATGAAACTATTGCTAATAAAGTGTTGAAAGTAAAATACTTAGAATTCATACTATTTATATTTAGATTAATTAAAAATAAAAACACATAAAAATTGTCTTTTGATTATTTATAAATCATACAATAACAGTCCAATATCATTTTTTTAAAACTGAAAACTTGTACATACCCACCAAAGCCTACCAGCCACAGAAGGCATTTGTATTTCATTTCTATAATTCCACAAGTTGTCTATCCCTACTTGCAAACGCGCCCTATTCTTCCAAAAATCTTTTGCCAAAGCAAGATTAAAGGTAACAAACCCTTTTACATATTCGCTATCAGTATCTAATATCAAATTTCCATTATTATCCCCCAACCCAAATCTGCTTCGATAAATCGCTCTAATGCTCCCTGAAAATCCATGTTGCTGATTTTCGTAAAATAGCTTGACGTTCAACATACTACGACTGCGATTCATAAGTCCCCCGTATTCTCTCAAAGTAACCCTTGTGGTAATGAGCGTTTGTGGGTCTCTTTGAAAAACTTCTCCTCTCTCTATTTGATTAATTATCTCTTTATCTTTTGCTAATAAATACTGATAACCTACTGACAATGTGAATCTTGTGTTTATCTTATAATTAATATCACTTTCGAAACCTTGAGTAAATATTCGATTCAGGTTGCGATAACCAAATATGTTTTGCCCATTAGTCCTGCGTGCAAACACTTGATTTTCAATCAAAT
>JALOMS010000383.1 GCA_025455345.1 Thermoflexibacter sp.
TTTACCTAAGTACACTGAAAATGAGTAAAGAACAAAAAAATAGTCATTTACAAACTCTTCCTCCTAAGACCAAAAAAATTAAAGCAATAAAGTTGTTTCCACCTATCAGTGAGGTATTTGATGAGGATACGGAAGAAAATCAAAAACATTTTATGCCCTTAGCAACTATCTCGTTAGCGGCAATAGATGAGGCACTCACAGGGCAAATACACTTGGTTTATTACTACCACGACCCTTACTGTGAAGTCGCAGGTGAGGCATATAATGACTTCTGTGATAACTACTTAGGAACTTTTGACATCATCAATGATAAATATAAATTCAAAGCTGGTTTTGATTTTTTTGAAGTGAATGAAGAAAACGTAGAATTCATGCAAGAAGAAAAAGAATCTTATATGCAACAAGTAAAAAAACACCGACTTACCCCTTCCAAAGTGGTGGAGCGATTGGGTAAAAAGCCCAAAGGACTGCATAAAGAAATGTACCCTCATCAAGTAGCAGAAGAAAATCTTTTATTTATCTGCCAAGTAAATATGCTTAATTTTATCAAAACATGGCATGGAGCAGACATTTTCTTGTTTTACGACAAGCAAAATCAAAGAGCAATACAAGTTTTTCAGTGGGATTAAAAAAGAAGAAAGTGAGCCAAAAAATGGAAATCAATTACAAAATAACTTGGGAAAGCCTCAAAAATAGGGTCTTAGCTTTGAAGGCAAAAGACAAGGACTTTAAAGTTTTTGGGTCAAATCATCACCAATACCAAGCAGGAAACTGCCTTACAGAAGCAGAAATTCTGGCATTTGAGGAGCAGTATAAAATTCGCCTCCCCGAAGACTATCGTGCTTATCTCCAATACTTTGGCAATGGTGGTGTAGGCAAAGACTATGGCATTATTCCTCTGCAAAGAACTGTTTTCCCAAATGCAAAGCCTCATTTGCCTTTTTGCCTTACCATGCCCTATTTCCCTGAATATGATGAATATGGGCATTTTTACTGTAACCCAACTACTTATGAAACAACTTATTTTTATGAAAGTAGGGCAGATTTTATCCAAAAAATTTATGGTTCGGAGGAAATTTATCAGACGGTAGTTGGAGATTACTACTCAAAAGAGGAATGGACAGAAGAAGAAAATGCTCATTATGAATCTATTATACACTATACAGGAACACTTTGCATAGCTGACGAGGGTTGTGGACATCTTTGTCTTTTGGTGGTGAGTGGGGCAGAATACGGTAATATTTGGGGCGATTCTATGGTCAGCGATTATGGGATTTACCCACATACCAGCGTAGAAGGTAGGTATGATACAGGTTATAAAACACGTGTCAATTTCCTGCGATGGTACGAGCAATGGGTAGAGAAGGCAGAAGGACAATTGACATAGTACGATGAAATTTCGAATACTGAATAATGAATTTTGAATTTCGAAATTTATCATTCAGTATTCGATATTTTTAGAAAACATACAAAGAGATAGAGATTTTAATTATAGCCTAAAAATTTTTACTCAACTACTTAAATCTAAAACTATGGGTTACGGAATCATGCCATATCGAGTGAGCGTAGAACGCTTAAATACTTGCTTTGGGACAGACGACAAGGCAAAAAGAAGCAAAATCAAAAAAAACTGTTTGACCAGAGCTACGTCTATTGATAATTTGGATTATAATGGGACTGCCCCCAAATTCATGGACATCGTAGAGGAATTATTGGACGGGAAGGCAACGCATGGGGACAAATATGGTTACCTTTATTGGTATGCGATTGAGGGATTTATTGAAGTGTTGGGAAGACCTTTATACAATGCGGATTGGTATCCTGCTTCTGCCGATATTTTTTGGGAGCATAAAGATTTTGCACCTTATTATCTCGGTGCGCCCATAAAAATTCCTACTCCTTATGATGCCATTCCTGTGGTCTTTGTATTGAAAAATGCTTTCATTACCAATGAGTTAGAACAGTCTTTGAGAAGTAAACTTTCTGATAACTACCAAAGCGCGCAGGTATGGGGCTGGTTGAGAGACGCAAAACGATACAAACAAGATTTGGTGTTATTTTATTATTAATGAATGATATGATGAAGTACAATCTATTGACATTTCTCCTTTTATTGGCATTAAATTTTCTGTTTTCCTGCGAAGGTCCCAAAGTCTTTTCAGTAACCGTCATTGACAAAAAAAATCAAAAACCAATTGATAGTGTGCAAGTTACGATTAGGGCAGAGGCAGGAGGAAAAGAGAAAACCGCTTACCGCAGGCAAGGTTATACCGATTCATTGGGAGGGTTCAAACTTTCGCAAATGATAGGCTACGGAATTGGTATGAAACGCTGGTATTTTTACATGGACTACGAAAAAAAGGGATATATACCTAAAACAGAACAAGATAGAACCGAAGGAATTGTAGAATTAGAAAAGTAATTTTATTGATAAATAGTATCTTTGGAGAAAAATTTTACAAAAACCCATGAAAAAACTTGCTTTTATCTTGTTATTATTTGTTGCTCACTTGGTCTGTGCCAATGATGGTGCTTATTATGTATCTGGTAATCAGCTAATTCCTGTTTATGAAACGGACATTGCTGTTACCAAAGAGATTTTATCTATCCAAAAACTAAGCAATGGTTTTGTTCGCATTGTAGTCAATTACGAGTTTTTTAACCCTAAATCTCCCAAAATAGTAGAAGTAGGCTTTGAGGCGCGCTCGCCAAGTGGTGATGTAGATGGCACTCCTATCAAGGGCAGACACCCTAATATCACTGAGTTTACCGTCAATATGAATGGGCAAGATTTGCCTTATTTGGTGGCAATTGTGGAGGATAGTTTGTACTATAAAAATGGGAAATTTGTAGAAAAAACGCTTGCTGAGGCACTCAAAAGTATAGATAACGCAAATGAGGTAAATTTTAATTACGTCTATCACTTCAAGGCGAATTTCAAGCAAGGGTTGAATAAAATCACGCATACTTATCTCTTCCAACTTTCCAGTTCGGTAGAAATGGAGTACGAATTGCCTTACATTCTCTCCGCCGCCAAGAGGTGGGCAAATCGCCAAATAGATGACTTTACGCTGAAAATTGACATGGGCAGTTTTGCAGATTTTTACATTCAAAACTCTTTTTTTGACACTGCCGCAGATTGGAAAATAGAAGGCACAGGAAAAAAGGAGTTCATAGGTAAAAAAGCAAAAGATGGTTTTTCTTTAACAGATAATACCACGCACTTTTGGCTTAGAGAAGGCACTTTGCTATTTCAAAAGAAAAACTTTGCACCCAAAGGGGAAATCAATCTTTTTTGCCTCCAATTTTTTGGCACTAACCCCTTCAATGCGAAGGACAAATTGCCATTGCAAATAGGAGCAGTGGAGCAATATATCACAGGTGCAGAAGATGAGGCGGCTCTGAAAATCTTGCGAAATCTTCCCTTTGCGCGGAGAGGATACTTATTCAAAACTCCTGATATTCAGCAATATTATGAAAAAATGGATTGGTATATGCCCAACCCAAGCTATCAAGCAGACCTAAGCAAACTGACCAAAATAGAGCAAGATTGGCTGAAAAAGATTAATAAGTAGGGGAGTTAGTATTGGCAATGACACCTGCCAAAAGACTTACCTCACTTACAAAACTCATTGATTATAAACAATATAAAAACATAACTTTACAAGAAATTATACAACCATGAAACCTACTTTTTTTAAAACTATTTGTTTTTGGTTATTCATTTTCATTATGCTAAAAAACAACGCATTTGCACAAAAGAAGAACTATTTTGAGGAGTTATGCCACTATCATATCCAAGACGGTCAAACCATTGCTTGGCTCGAATTTCGTGAGGAGCAACTTGCCCACTTGTCTTTGCAAGAATTGAGATTGTTAAGAAATCATATTTACGCAAGGCATGATTATATTTTTAAAAGTGAGGATTTGAAAAAATATTTCTCAAAATTTGACTGGTACGCACCGCGCCTTGCAGAGGTGGAGAGTTTGCTTAATACGTTGGAAAAGAGCAATATAGAACTCATCAGATGCTTTGAAAATGCCCAAAGAATCACCCCAAGTCCGATTACAGGGCTTGACTCGCGGTCTTGGTTAAAAGGCTGTTGGCAGGCAGGCTCTACTACGGTTGCCGCAGGTTATCAAGACCGCTTTTCTTTTGCCTTAGAGGATTATTCTTTTGCCTTCATTGGTGGCGATACAGAGGAAAATATCTCAACTCGTAACCTGAATTTTTCAGGGAGATTTACCATTCCTGAAAAAAATAAAATTGAGTTTGAAATTATTACCAAAGATATGCTGGTGAAGTTCCCTGGTCCCGTTCGCAAAGACCCCAAAACAGGCAAGAAAATGCACACTACGGGGCTGAGGATAGAAACAAAACACTACGAAAAAAGTGAAGGATACGATTACAAAAGCGTGGAATTAAGCGATATAGTACATTATACCAATCCCGATGGGATAGAAAAATATTTTGTCAAAATCAATGGGCAAATGTATTGGCGAATTAGTTTAGAAATTTGTGAATATTAATAACAATGGGCGTATTATCTATCGTTTCTGGGCGAATCCTCATGAGGGGAAGCATAGAAGAAAAGACAAGACTTTTTATTCAAAGCCTTAATAATGACACCGTTTTCCCTTGGATAAGGTCAAATATGTTCAGCATTGGCTCGACCGAAGAAAGTCCCTATTTTTACGAGTCTGTCATTGGCTTTGCCGCTACCTACAAGGCAGTCGAAGACGATTGGGACGAGTTTACCAGAAAGTTTGAGTACATTTTAGAAAATCTTGACTTTTACAATGCCAAAATCCAATTGGAAACGGAATATTACGGCACTTTTCACTTCTTTTGGCAAGCAAAAACAGGAGCTAATCATTTTGCACCCAAAGAGCAGTTTCGCGAAACTGACAAGTGGTTTTTTGGCTACGGCTACCGCAATCAGTTTGGACTATTAGAAGAAACTTTGGAACAAAAGCATATTTTTCCCAATTTTTAGTAATCACCCACACTTACCAAACAAAGTCAAGCACTTGCCAAAAGGTGCTTTTGTACCTCTTTTTATGTAGTAATTTTAAAGAAAATTGAACATAAATTAGAAATACATAATCATAAAACTAAAAATTGGGACTATGCCTGTTAAATTAAAAAACATCGAATTTCGTACCTTTGAATTGGGTAGCGATAACAGCAGAAGCGCAACTGCTTATTTCTCTGACTATCAATTGGAATTTAAAACCATCGATACTGCAAAAAACTTGGTAGAATTGATGAAAGGGATAAAATTAAGGGTAAATTTTGGCTCTCTTGGTACAAAGACTATTTGAACTTTGAGCTTGTACTCGAAAATCCAGTAGTTGATGACCGCGGCGATTATTATTTTCATCTATCTGATACCAATGCTTTGAGGGTCAATTTTTCTAAAAACCCCAATGAAGACGACCCATTGATGATTTGGTTGCCCATTGACATTAGAGATATTCCTGGATTTGAGGAGATAAAAGACGAATTATGGCAAAGTTACGATACCAATGAAAATGACGAGTATGTGGGTATGCGACCACGCTGGGACAAGAAACATTATACAGATTCGGTGTTCAATGAAGAAACCAATGAATGGAGCGCAACAATTCACAACCCACTTAACTTATATTTGAATGGTTATTCGGTAGATATTAG
>JALOMS010000384.1 GCA_025455345.1 Thermoflexibacter sp.
GTAATTGATATGTCTTTCTCTCCTGTTCTATGCGGTTCTGCATTTAAGAACAAGGGTGTACAAGCTCTACTCGACGCTGTAATTGCTTACTTGCCTGCTCCTATTGATTTGCCTGCGGTAGAAGGAACTAACCCAGATACAGAAGAAAAAGAATATAGAAAGCCAAATAACTCTGAGCCTTTCGCCGCATTAGCATTTAAGATTATGACTGACCCTTTTGTTGGTCGTTTGTGTTTTATGCGTGTTTATTCTGGTCAGTTAGAAAAAGGTTCGTATGTATATAACATGCGTACCCAAAATAAAGAGCGTATATCCAGATTAGTACAAATGCACGCCAACAAGCAAAATCCTATTGATTTTGTAGAAGCTGGTGATATTTGTGCGGGTGTTGGTTTCAAAGATATTAAGACAGGAGATACATTAGTAGATGAAAACCATAAGATTGTTTTAGAATCTATGAGTTTCCCAGAGCCTGTTATTGGTTATGCTATTGAACCAAAGAAACAAGCCGACCAAGACAGATTAGGTATGGCTTTGGCTAAACTACTCGAAGAAGACCCAACTTTGAAAGCATTTACTGACCAAGAAACAGGTCAAACTATCATCAGAGGTATGGGAGAACTTCACTTGGAGATTATCTTAGACCGTATGAAGCGTGAGTTTAAGGTAGAAGTGAATCAAGGTCCTCCTCAAGTTGCTTACAAAGAACACTTTACCGCTAATTATGAGCATAGAGAAGTATATAAGAAGCAGTCTGGTGGTCGTGGTAAATTTGCAGATATTGTATTTGAAATCGGTCCAAGAACTGATGACAAAGAAGGTCTCGAATTTGTAAATGAGATTGTGGGCGGTGTGATTCCAAAAGAATTTATCCCTGCTATCCAAAAAGGATTTGAGAACGCAATGAAAAATGGCGTATTAGCAGGTTTCCCTGTTACAGGATTCAAGGTTCGCTTGTATCATGGGTCTTTCCACGATGTGGACTCTGACTCATTATCATTTGAGTTGGCGGCAACTATTGGTTTCAAAGAATCTGGTGCAAAAGCTAAACCTAAACTATTAGAGCCAATTATGTCCGTAGAAGTAGTAACTCCAGATGAGTTTACTGGTCCTGTTACTGGAGATTTGAATAGAAGAAGAGGCATTATGAAAGGTATGGAAGGTAGAGCAGGCGCGCAAGTAGTCAAAGCAGATGTTCCTCTTTCTGAACTATTTGGTTATGTTACAGATTTGCGAACTATCTCCTCTGGTAGAGCGTCAGCGAATTTGACATTCTCTCATTATGCAGAAGTGCCTAATAATATCGCTGAAGCTGTAATTGCTCAAGTAAAAGGTAGTAAAAATTAAAAATTTAAAGGATTATGACACAAAAAATAAGAATCAAGTTGAAGAGCTACGACCACAATTTAGTCGATAAATCTTCTGAGAAAATCGTAAAAGCTGTAAAAGCTACAGGTGCGGTGGTAAGTGGTCCTATTCCTTTGCCTACCGAAAAGGAGAAATATACAGTATTGCGCTCTCCTCACGTAAACAAAAAATCAAGAGAGCAATTCGAACTTTGTACCTATAAAAGACTAATCGACATCTATTCAACTTCTACCAAAACAGTAGATGCTTTGATGAAATTGGAATTGCCAAGTGGTGTTGATGTAGAAATCAAAGTTTGATAACTTTCTAAATAATAAACAGAAAGCCCTAAGCAATATTAGACTTAGGGCTTTTTTAATGTATTTTTATGTATAATTTAACCTTTTATAAGTATCTTTACAAATCTGTCAGGGCTTCAATATTGATAGAAATAATGATATATTTATTGCGATAGCTTACAACTTTGATGGCAAAACTAAATGAGGAAAAACTTAGCTTTTCAAACAGCCTCTTTAAAAGTCAAATGAGTTGAAAATTCACATTTTGAACCAACTAACAACCAACAACCAACCACTAACAACCAACAACCAACCATCAACCACTAACAATTAACTATCTGTATTTTCCATTCCACATTCCGTATTTTATTCTGAGCGCAGTGAAGTAACAGGATTCGCTACTGCCGCTTTTATGGTCTGAAAACTTACCAAAATGCAAACCAAGAAAGTAAGTGTAACATACACATATACAAAGAATTCCACAGATAATTCTATGCGATAAGGATATGCTTCCAACCAATGTTGCATGAGCCAATACACCACAGGCGAGATTAAAACTATGGCAAAGGCAATCATCAGTAAAAATTCTTTGAGGAATAAGAAAATAATACTTGGCACGGAAGCCCCCAATACTTTCCTAATTCCTATTTCTTTCACTTTTCGCGAGGTAGCTAAGGAAACTACACCCAAAATACCCAAGAAAACAATAAGCAAAGCGAGCAAAGTAGCTATTTTTGCCGCTTTTGCCAGTCTATTTTCACTCTCGTAAAGTTTCTGAACTGCACTATCTACAAAGGTGAACTCGAAAGGGGTAGTAGGCAGGAGCGTGTGAAGTTTCTGTTCTATATTTGCCACAGTATTTCTTACTTCTTTGGTTTCCAATTTGATGGACATGAAACGATAAAAATTAGTGAATTTGGTATTCATAAATGCCATCGGCGCAATTTCTTGGTGCAAGGATTCAAAATGAAAATCTTTCACTACACCCCCAATTTGATATGTTCTTGGGTCGTTTTGAATTTTGATAGGTTGCGCCAATGCCTCTTCCGCACTTTTGAACCCTAATGCTTTTACTGCTTTTTCAGTAATTACCAAATGCGTAGAATCGTATTGGTTTTGGAAAAATTGACCAGCAAGCATGGAAAGCTGATAAACTTCCGCATAATTTTCATCTGTTTGCAAAAAATGTGTAGCGATTGCTTGTGAGCTGTCTTTGCTGGCAAGATACATATTGGCACTGAATCCATGTCGCCCATCAGGGATTTCGTAGGAAATACTTGCCTGTTTTACTTGTGGAATTTGCGCCAATTCATTCCTGACTGCTTCCATATTTGCTACCCCTTTGGGTGTCCAATCTCTGGGCAGTGCAAAGGTTAAAATCGCTTCCTTATTAAACCCTAAGTCTTTGGAAAAGAAATAATTAACTTGCTTGGAAATGACAATTGCCCCTATAAAAACAAAAATAGCAACTCCAAATTGGCTGGCAATTAAGGTACGTTTGAATAATAGATTTTCCCTGATTGATTTCCATTTGCCTTTGAGAGCGGAGAGCGAATCATGAGAAGATAGCACAAAAGCAGGATAACTGCCCGCTAATAAACCAATAAAAATACTCATTCCGAAAGGGAAACTCACTGCCCAAATAGGAAAATCGGATAAAGCGAGGAGATTTTTTCCTAATACTTCGCCAAACAAAGGTCTGCCTATCTCATAAAAAAGTAGTGAAAATACCATTGCTAAAAGAGAAAGCACTACCGACTCAGTCAAAAATTGATAGATAAGTTGCCGTTTTGCACTTCCCAAAAGTTTGCGAATACCTATTTCTTTGAGGCGTGAGGCAGAATAACCTACGGATATATTTACAAAATTTACACTTGCCATAAAAAGAATAAAAAACGCCACGCCCACAAGTGCGTAAGTCATTTTCTTGACCATGCCCTGATTATTTTCCCAGTAATAATCTTTCAAACTTACCAGTTCCAATTCCAAATTTTCCTTGATAGTAGGTGGTGCATATTTATTTACCAATGCGTTCATGGGTATTAGCAAATCTTCTTTCTTCACTCCTTCTTGCAATTCTAAGTAATTAGGAATGTAGATGTTATCCCAATTATCCAAAGGAATCCTATTAAAAAAAGTCATTGCGGCGATAGGCATAAAGAAATGATTTTCCTCATTATGCAAAAGGTTATTCACAGAATTAGGTGCTATGTCGTCCAATACTCCCGTAATCACAAAATCCTGCTTTGCTCCACTGAAAGAAGAAATAGACAAAGTTTCGTTCAGCACATTGGTCTTCCCAAAATAAGTCAAAGCCTTTGCCTTTGTTATTACAATCGCATTGGATTGATTCAGCGCAGTCTTCGGATTCCCATACAAAAGCGGGAAGCCGTGCATGGTAAGTAGCGTAGAATCACCTATTTGGATACTTTCGCGAAAAATCTTGTCGCCATTCGCCACCACTGAAGTAATGCCATCAAAACGGTAATAATTTGCGACCAAATGCGGGTATTCCTCTTTGAGAGCTTTTGCCAAAGGCGCAAGCGTAGTCATATTTAAACCCATATTTGCCTGTTTCCACTTGCTAATGACTAAGAATTGCGAATCCACATTTCTCAAATGCCTATTCACTTGCCATTCTTCCCATACATAAGCAAGAGTAAAAAAGGAAAATGTAAGCCCCCCTGCCAAGCCCAAGACCATAATCAGTACGTAAAACTTTCTCTTAGATAGATTTCGTAAGGCAATTTTTAAGTAGTTCTTTATCATGGTTTTATGAGTTACTAATGACTAATTTCTTTTTAATAGTTTAGATACAATTGTTTGAAATTGTTGAAATACAAGTTTGAAATGGCTTGAAATTATTCTCCGTTGTGATTATTAAATACAATTGCAAAAATTAACAACTAACAACTAACAACCAACAACTAACAACCAACAACTAACAACTAACAACTAACAACTAACAACTAACAACCAACTATTCAACTATCTATCTATTCAACTATTTGTATTTTCAACAACTAACAACTAACAACTAATCATCTGTATTTCTAATAAGCAACTATTCAACCATAAATAAATAATTGATAATCAAATAATTATTAAAATAGTAAAAAATAAAAATGTCCGAAAATGAATATTTTTATCCGATTTTGGACGGTAGGTAGGTAACGTGAGCAATAACTCTTCTTCCAAATGCTTAATAAAATGATGATACAAAATAGCATAAAAAAAATCAGTCTTAGCGCAAAGCACTAAGACTGACCCAAATGATTGTTTCAAATTTACCCCTTATTAAATATCTTCAGATGTTTTTGCAAACATCATTATTTCTCTTTGTTTACATTACAAAATTACTAAACTATATACAGCCTTCCTATAAGTTTTCTCACTCAAAAACACTAAGTATAGTTACTCAAATTACTAATTTTTGCGTTTTTTGTTTTTGTTTTTGGGGATTTCGCGGTAGTTTTTCACCTCTTGATAGAGGTCTTGAAGGTCTTTCGGGGTTGTAAAATCATGGTGATTCAGGTGTAAGCTACCTTGTGTTTGTAGGGCTACTTCTACATAATCCAAAGTCAAGAACTCTAAGCGCGGGACTCTTGCTAAGACGACATGAATGGGCTTTTTGACTTTGGGCAATAGGCTAAT
>JALOMS010000009.1 GCA_025455345.1 Thermoflexibacter sp.
GACACCAAGAAATAGAACTTGCCCTCGTGAAACTATACAGAGTTACCAAAGACGAAAGACATTTGAAATTGGCAGATTGGCTCTTGGCTCAGCGCGGCATAGGCTTTGGCAAAGGCGTAATTTGGGACAAGTGGAAAGCCCCTGCCTATTGCCAAGACGCTGTTCCCGTCAAAGAACAAAAGGAAATCACAGGACACGCGGTCAGGGCAATGTACCTTTACACAGGGGCGGCAGACGTAGCCGTAAACACAGGCGATACAGGCTACATGAATGCTATGAAAACAGTATGGGAAGACGTAGTTCACCGCAATATGTACGTAACGGGAGGCATAGGCTCGTCGGGGCGCAACGAAGGGTTCAGCCAAGACTACGATTTGCCCAACGAAGCCGCTTATTGCGAAACTTGCGCCTCCGTAGGCATGGTGTTTTGGAATCAGCGCATGAACGCACTCACAGGCGAAAGCAAATACATAGATGTCTTAGAAAGAAGCCTTTACAATGGTGCTTTGGACGGACTTTCTTTGAGTGGCGACCGCTTTTTTTACGGTAATCCACTCGCTTCCAATGCCACCCACGAAAGGCGCGAATGGTTTGGCACAGCTTGTTGCCCTTCCAACATTGCCCGCTTGGTTGCTTCCTTGGGCGACTACATCTATGCCAAATCAGAAAAGGCAATTTGGATAAACTTATTTGTGGGGAGCAATACAAAAATAAAATTGGGTGATAATGAGGTAAGTATCAATATGCAAACCGCTTTTCCCTTAGATGGAAAAGTGAAAATTACTTTGAATCCTACAAAGAAAAAGAAATTTGCGCTTCATATTCGTATGCCAAGTTGGGCAGGGAACGAGCCTGTGGCAGGGAATTTATATAAATATGCAAATGCCCATCAATCAGAGATTTCTTACTTGGTCAATGGAAAAAAGGTAGAAGCAAAAATAGAAAAAGGATATGCCATCATAGAGAGAGTGTGGAGTTTTAAAGACGAAGTAAGTTTTGAATTGCCAATGGACGTGAGGAGGGTAGTATCCAAAGAGGAAGTGAGCCAAAACAAAGACCGCGTTGCCCTGCAAAGAGGCGCACTAATTTACTGCGTGGAAGGTACAGACAACGGAGGACAGGCTTGGGACTTTTTCCTATCCGATAATGCGACCTTTACGGAGAGTACACAACAAGTTCTTAATGAGCCAATTGTAGCCTTGCAAACCGAAGCCACTACCTTCAAACCCACCGCAGATGGGCAGAACCTAAAAGCGGAAAAAAAGCAAATTACGGCAATTCCCTATTATACTTGGTGCAATCGCGGGAAAACGCAAATGCAAGTTTGGCTACCCAGCAAGATAAGTAGTGTGAGAATAAATCAGGAGTAAGTAAAGATAAATAGCATTTTATCTTCTTTGCAACCGCAGGTGGAAAAGATGTCAGTGGGTATCTAATAATGAACAGAATATAATTTTGCGTGTTTTACATTCAAAATGCTTACGCACTTAATTGGTTTTCTTGTAAGAAGTTTTGTAATGCTTGTATTTCGTACAGGTCTATGGCAGGGAAATTAGCAATTCTAATGGTATTTTCTTTCCATTTCCCGTAACCATTCCCTAAGATAATTCCTTGTTTTTTAGCCTTTTCTTTGAGTTGCAATCACTGTATCAGAGCGCACAAATGAATTTTTTATCAATAAATCAAATCCATTTTTTTCTAAAAAATCATACCATTGATTGGCTCTTTCTTGGAGTAGTTGATGAGTTTGTGCTATAGGTGGTCTATTTTCCAAAACTCTTTTTAATAAATAGATATTCAGCACATTAGGTGTATAATTTGTTTGCCAGTTTTTCATGTTTTCATATAAAAAGACCAAGCTATTGTATCTTTTCCTTTCCCCAATAAGCAAGGCTTTTGTTATGGCTTTAGGGGAACAAATCATCAAACCCAAACCCGCAGGAAGTCCAAAACACTTTTGCACTGAAGCCATTGCAAGGTCTATGTATTGCCAATCTATATTTATGCCACCCAAGCTTGATGTTGCGTCTAAGGCTATGAGTTTGTCGGGGAACTTTTGTGCAGTTGTAGCGAAGGTATTAGGTAGTATTTGTGTGCCGTTGGAAGTTTCGTTGTGTGTAAAACAGATTATATCACTTAGTAGAGGATTGGGTAATAGGTTGGTATTAAAAATTTCATTTTCTCCAAAGGTGATTGCATTTGCTTCTTGGTGAGTTTTTAGGGTATATTCGTGCCATTTCTGCCCAAAAGCCCCATTAAAAATATGTAAACTTCCTTTTGTAATCAATGACTGGGCGACAATTTCCCAAGATTCAGTAGCAGATGAAACAAAGAAAATAGTATAATCTTGAGGAATTTGCAGTTTTTCTTTTAAAAGGTAAATTGTTGATTTGGAAAGTTCTACAAACTCCGCGCTCCTATGATTCATGCTCAAAATACCACTGTCATACGCATCTGTCAAGTATTGGCGTACTTCAGGATAAAGTTTGGAAGGACCAGGGTAAAAGTAAATCATCACTTTAGTACATGGCTAATAGTTCTTTGGCACTGTTCATTGCTGTAGGGCTTGGATTTGCACCACCTATCATTTGGGCTATTTCTACCAATCGCTCTTGCTCATTTAATCTTTTGATTTTGCTGATTGCGCGCTCAGAGGAATTGTCTTTATACACAAAGTAATGACAATCTCCATTGGCGGCGGTTTGAGGTAAGTGGCTGATTACCACTAATTGATGGCGTTTGGACATTTCTTTCATCATTTTGCTGACTTTGATAGCGATTTCGCCCGAAATGCCTGTATCTATCTCATCAAAAATAATGGTAGGTAAAGCAGTTTTTCCTGCCAAGATATACTTGATGCATAGCATTAATCGGGAAAATTCACCTCCTGACGCTACATTTTTGAGGGTGTCGGGTTTGACACCTTTATTCGCACTGAATAAGAAAGCGACCAGATTTGCTCCAGATGCTTGTGGTGCTATGTCAGAAATTTGGATAGAAACGTGGGCATTGGGCATTCCTAAATCTATGAGGAGCGTATCTACTTCTTTTTCTATTTTTTGAGTAACTTCTTTTCGCGAACTGCTTAAGATTTCTGCTATTTCTATAAGTGTTTGATAGGCTTGCTCTCTTTGATTTTTTAGATTGGCGATTTCTCCATCTAAATTCAATACACGATTTACTTTTTCTTCTAACTCATTTCTTAGGACAATGAGTTCTTCCACAGAATTCTTATAATGTTTCTTTTGCAAAGAATAGATAAGATTCAGATTTTCTTTGATTTGGACGATTCTTTCTTCATCTAAGAAAGTTTTTTCTTCCTCTCTTTGTACTTCTGCAATAATATCTTTTAGCTCGATGAACAGACTGTTAGTGCGTTCTAAAAGTGTTTGGAAATGATGTGCATAGCTTTCCACTTGTTTGAACTCTACCAGAGCAGAACGCATTGCATTTTCTGCTCCTTGCTCTTCGTGGGTAAGGTAAGAAAGAATAAGATTGAGTTTGCTTTTGATAGTTTCCGCATTTTCAAGCACTTCCAATTCTTGTTCCAATTCGCTTTGGTTTAAATCGTCTAACTTCACCTTGTTGAGTTCTTCTAAAAGGAAAGTATTATAATCTTGCTCTTTGCGTGCTTGTTCTGCTTCACTAAGTAATTTTTTATACGCATTTTCCGCTTTAACATAGGCTTGATAGGCTTGGTAATAAGTTTCCCTATAATTTTGATTTTGGGCGTAATTGTCTATGATTTCCAATTGGAATTCGTTTGTGCCTAATTGGAGTGTATCATGTTGGGAATGAATATCCATGAGTTTGGAAGTAACTAATTCTAATACTTCCAAATTTACAGGAGTATCATTGACAAAAGCTCTTGATTTACCATTTGGGCTTATTTCTCGTCTGATGTTACACTCCTCGGCAAAGTCTAAATCAGCTTCTTTAAATACGGATTGTAGTTTGTATGCTCCTATCTGAAAATCGGCTTCAATCACACACTTTTCTTCTTCATCAAATAGTACCCTTACATCAGCCCTATTGCCTAATAACAAGCCTATTGCGCCAAGCATAATAGACTTTCCTGCACCTGTTTCGCCAGTAATGATATTGAGTTTGGAAGAGGGTGTTATTTCTAATTCCTTGATTAAAGCGTAATTTTTGATAAATAAGCGACTAAGCATATTTTTTAGTTTTCATTTTTTAGCCCTCAAAATTAAATAAAAATTTATACAAGCAGAGGCATTATCGTGATAAATATATTTTATGTACTTACGCACTTCTTTGGAGCTTGATAGGATAAGTCTTACCAGAGTTCCACTGCGCCACGTATAAACTTTCCTCGTCATCTATGCAAACATCATGAGGATAAATAAATAGCTTAGAGGTCTGTGCAACGTATTGGATTTCACCCTGTTTATAGATAGGCTCTGCGCCACCGGGGCAGGAAACGACCTTGTCATTTTTGTCTATAACCCCCACAAACCCCAATCCACTGTTATCCCATTTATCGTTGGATTTGAGTGCGGCAAAATAAATATTTTCTCCTCTAATCACTGCTCGACAGTTCCACATACTATGCAAAGGAATATTGGAGATGTATTTGCCGTCTAAGGAAAATCGCTTAAATTGGTGCTTTTGGCGGTCGGTAATGAGTAGGGTAGGGTTGTTTTTGTCCCTATTGTCCAGACAGATGCCATGACATTCTAAGAATTTATCATTTTCGCTACCTTTCCCCCCAAAAACTTGGATTACTTCGCCTTGATGATTGTACCGTGTGATGTACTGCTCTCCATACCCATCGGCTACATAAAAATCCCCATTGGGAGCTACGGCTATTTCTGTAGGTTTATAATAAGCCCCATCATATTTGTAAACATTGGCATCTTTGGGATAGCCTATTTTGAAGATAATCTGCCCCTCTAAGGTTGTCTTGAAGATTTGACGGCGGTCATGGTCTGTGATGTAGAGAAACTCCTCCCCATTTTCATTGCTCAAGGTCAATCCGTGCGCTCCGGGGAATTCCGTACCCCATTTGTTTAACAATTTGCCTGTTTTATCATAGATAATGACATTGTTTTTTACTTCATTGGTGAGCAAAATCAGTCTTCCTTTGGAGTCTTGTACCATCTCATGACAATCTCTTACTGGTGTATTATTGTCCAAAATACCCCAACCTTTTACTATTTTGTAGCGATAATTGCCATGTCCTAATATTTCATCTTCTTTTGCTTTTCCAAAGTTGATATAAGGGATAGCAACGCTTGCTAAAGTTGCCCCTACGGTCTTGTTCACAAAATCTCGTCTTTTCATATTTACATTTAGGTTTAGTTTTGTAGCTTTTTAAATTCTAATTTTTTTATAGGTTGATGTTTACTTTCTTTTTTTTCTATAATCTGCCATGCTACCCCGTCTGTTCCTACAAATACAAAGCATTTTTCTTTGAATTCGTTAGTCATCATCGGTGTAGGTTTGATGCCTTGTTTTATGATGAGGTCATATACCATCTCCAGTTTAGGTGTATAAAAAGAATGAAGTGTGATTCCCAATTCTCCAATTCTTTGATTTTCAGAACGGTCAGGTACTACTCCTCTCGAAACAAAGAACTTCAATTTCCCGCAAATATTATTAGGAGAAACAAACCCCCTGTACCAGTGTGTATAACCGTCTGGCATATTAAATACTCGTTTGGGTCCCTTTTGCCAATCTCCATCTATCACAGCCTCTGCCTGTTCTGGCTTCATTCCCAATGCTTCACTGTAATACTTTGTTACTTGATTCAAATCTCCTTTTATCATAAAGTCATGGTGGGTAAACTCACTCGTCTGCAAGGGCGAATGACTCCCTACCGTGCCATACCCCTCTATGGTATAACCGTATCTTTGAAAAAAAACATGATTAAAAATCTCTCCATAAACACAAGTTTCTCTCACTCCAATTGGGCGATTAAAAAAATCTATGGGTTTGGTACTTCCTTTATTAACGCCAAGAGGGTCGTCAAAAATAGGCTCAAAAGGAAGCCACTTCTGCTCTCTTTCGCGCTCTAACTTATAAATATCTACCAAACGAATTACATCATTGGTAAGCATTACAGACATTCGTTGTCCTACCGTTTCGGGTTGGGCATACCCAACTCCATTCCCCAAGGGCTTGTCCCACTGCAAGATACGCAACAAGCCATGAGAATCTATCTCTCCGTTTTGCAAGCGATACGACTTAAGTTTAGAATTTACACCATAGAGAACAAGAGCTTCTTTTTCAGAGAAATAAGCACTATCTACTACACGAAATCCAAATTCTCTAAAGTAGCTAAGGAGGAATTGGGCATCTTTAGTGCCTGTCATCACCTCATAAACTCCACTAATCCCTGTATCAGGGAGGTTATTTTGGGCTTTGGTAGCAAAAGTATTTAAAAACAAAATACTTAAAATGAGGTATTTATGCCAATTTTTCATAGTAAAATTATTTTTATGATTCAAACGCTCTCCAAAATAGCACCGCAAATACCCCCTACAATATGAGCAAACTCTGAAATATTGTTATTTTGAAAAATGCTTAATACTTCCTTTCCTAAAAATAGGAATACAACTAAGACAAACGTGAGAGGAATTTTACCTTGTCGCAAGTTGGTCATCGAGCTTAGCAAAATCATCATAAATACTATTCCACTTGCGCCTAATAAGCCACTTGAGAAAAATACTACATTAAGGATTCCTGTAATCAAGGCAGTTAGAAACATCATAGTCAGCAAGTTATTAGAACCATACTTTTCTTCTAACATAGGTCCCAAAAGCAATATCAATGTAAAATTACTTAGTAGATGCGTCCAATCTCCATGCCCAATCGCATGAGAAAACAACCTAAAATAATCTATGGGATTGGTTAGACTCATGGTAGGATACACAGTGAACAAGGACATGACAGGTGGCATGAAAGCAGAAATCGTTAAAATAATGGCACAAATAAATGTGTAGGTAAGCACTACGGGCGAATTATACTGTAATTGCATAAAAATTTAAGTGATTATAAAATGTTTGAGAAATATTATTGTTTAATATACTTATTTATGACATTTTTTATTGTTTAATTTGGTATTTCTATTTTTGATAGTCAAAGTGATGCCAAATGTGATATATATATAAAGGTAAAATCACTATGACAAGCACACCACCTCTCTAAAACTCCCTTATTTTTTTATATATCAAATTTGGGAAAAAAACATAATATATTCTCATAATAAATAAACTTAATTAAAAAGTTTACCAATTTGGTTAATTTATGCAAAAGCATCTCATAGAGGGTATAGAAATACACGAAATTTTTAAACAATTGGTCGAGAATTTCCCCAACGGCACTATTTTCATGGTCAATCGTGAGATGAAGTGCCTATTGGCGGGTGGTAACTTGCTCAAGCAACTTGGCATATCTACCAGCTATTTTGAGAACAAGTATATACATGAGATTTTTGAGAAAGAAAAAGTAGATTTTTTAATTACAAATTATGAAAAAGTATTCAATGGAGAATTGGTCAACTTTGAAACAGAAAATATAGTTTCTCAAGATAAAGTACGCAGACATAATACTTTTGGAGTTCCTTTGCTCAATAATAATGAAATAGTCGCAAGCATTTGGATAACTCAAGAAATTACTGAATTGCGAGAGATGCAGATGGAACTGACAGAAAAAGAAGAACTGTTTCGCCAGTTAGCCGAGAACATATTTGATATATTTTATATGAGAGATGCGGAATACGCTAAGATGATTTATGTGAGTCCCGCAGTCAAAGAAATCATGGGGATTACTCCTGAAGATATTTATGCTCAACCCAGCCTACCTCTGCAAATGGTACACAAAGATGATGTGGAGTTTATCAAACAGACCATCAATCTTTCTAATCAAGTAAATACCTCTGCCAATTATCGTTTGGTAAGACCTGACGGGCAAATAAGGTGGCTATGGAATCGCGCTTTCCCAGTGCGGGACAGAAACGGGAAAGTATATCGTGTAGCGGGTATCGTAGAGGACATTACCGACCGCAGGTTAGCCGAAGACAAACTCAATGAAACTTTGAAGGCTTTAGAAGAAAAAAACTATGAATTGGACAATTATGTCTATAAGGTTTCTCACGACTTGCGCTCTCCTATTGCCTCCATTATCGGCTTGCTCAACCTGATGAAAATGGAAGAACATAACGCAAAAATTAGTGAGTATATTCATCATTTGGAAAATAGATTGGGCAGATTGGACGATTTTATTAAATCTATCCTTAGTCACTCCAAAGCCGTCAATGCTAAAGTCCTAAAGGAAAAAGTATTTCTTATCAAGCTCATAAACAGTAGTTTAGACGAACTAAAGTATATGCCTAATTATGATAAATTACAAATAAAGATTGAAGTAGAAGAAGACCTCCAATTGGAGAGCGACCCTTTGCGATTAAGTATTGTTCTAAAAAATCTATTGTCCAATGCTGTCAAATATCAAAATCCATATATTGCAGAAAGACGACTTCTTATAAAAGCAATTACGGATAAATCATTGGTTCACATCATTATCAAAGACAATGGGATAGGCATCAAACAAGAGTATTTGCCACATCTATTCGATATGTTCTTTCGGGCAACAGACCACTCAGAAGGCTCAGGTTTAGGTCTTTATATCGTCAAACAAACCCTCAAACACATAGGAGGTACTGTCCAAGTAGATAGCGAATATGGCAAAGGGACCACCTTTCATATTAGACTTGGTTATACGAGTTGAGCAAGAGATTTTGTGTTTCTCGTTTAACAAAAGTTACAGGCACAAAATCTTTGGTGGGTGCGCCTATGTAGTACAATTGCCAATCTTCATCATACTTCGCAAGATGCTCTTTGATACAATCGGCTCTATCTACTGCGGTATATCTACAATCCTCCCAATAAAATAACTCTACGCGATAGTGTAATTGTTGTTTTACACCATTGATACGTACTTCTATTTCTATATCTTGCTTTTCCGAGCTGTGCGGAATAGGTACTGCGATGTGTGTCATGGTCAAATGATTTTGGTTTTATCAATAAATGATATTGTTGTTTCAAACTCAATACCAAAAATATATGATTGCAAATCAGTATTTTATATTTGATAGAATGATTTTACGTGTCCATATTCGGTCATTTTTGTCCGAAAATAGCATTTGGAGAAATAGCTGACCAATGTTTGTATCGTCTTTGACTTATTGCATACCAAACCAACTTCTAATCCACTCAAATTTGAGCTTACGGTGTTCTCTACCTCCTCCTCCATGTTTCCCATAAGGATATACACAATACTGCTTAAATGTCGATTTTATCTTATTAAAAGTAGCAAAATTAGTGGCAGGCGGGCAGGTTTTGTCTTGGAGTCCTGTACTCATCAGCACGGGAATTTTTATCATTGGGGCAAAATTTTTGGTGTCAAAGTAGCTCAAATTAACCATTGCTTGATAAAAAGATAACCCCTTGTATTTTTTTATGTACTTATCTATCTCATTTTTAACCCAATCAGTTTGGGTAGTTAGCCCTTCCATATCGCACAAGAAAGGAACATCTGCCGCACATAGTCTAATCCTACTGTCCAAAGCAGATACCATCAGACTCAAAGCTCCCCCTTGACTTGCGCCTTCGATAGCTATTCTATTTTGGTCTATTTCAAGGCGTTGGGCAAGGAAATCCAAACCGCGAATCGCATCTGCTACTGCTCCTCTATAAACATATTTATTTTTATCATGCAGATTATGAGTAATATAAGTAAAAATATCTTTGCCTACATTGAGTTGGTCTTTGCTATTCCCATGTCCACGAATATTGAGTGAGAGTACAGCAAAATCCAAAGGAACACCATAAAGAGGCTGTTCGTCCAAGGATTGAGTATTGGTAAAGCCTCCACCCAAAGGGGGTAGTTGGAGGATAGCAGGCACATTTTTTTTGCCCTTGGGCATGCGATATATTCCTCTAATCGTAATATTATCAAGACTTTGCACTTCCACCAAATACATATCATACTGCGAATTGCTCAGCGTTGGTTTTTTAGTTAGTTTATAGTTAGGCTTGACTTGAGCAAGTTCGTTCAATGTATTTTGCCAAAAAACATCAAAATCAGGTTTTATGGTTTTATTTGCTTGAATCTTGTCAATCGCATACCCCGCCGTAATAGGACTGACGCTCGCCTTGCTATGCTGACTCTCCAATTTCACACTTACCCTGTAAAAACCCGCTTTATGAGGCTGATAGCTAAACACAACTGCCTGCAAATCTTTAGGATATATTTCTATGGATTTGACCTCATTGGACAAGGATTGCTGTTGCAAATTTGAAAATTGGCAAATCAATTGACCGCTAATCTTCTTTTCTGTGGGGTTCTTAAAGTAAAATATGACTTCTATCGGTTTTCCTTCTGCAAAAATACCATTACTCTCTGCGGGAAACTCCAAACTTACCTGTTCTTGAGCATTTGCGGGTACTAAATAAAGCAAAGCAAATAGACTCCATAGAAAAACTTTTAAAAAATGGTAAAATGATGTAAAGAAATTGTACTTTTCTAAGAAATTTATCATTTTTTATTCCTGTTTTTTGTGAAAATAATACTAATCTAATAAATTTGTTAGACAATTAGATTAGCATTAAATTAATATACCAAAAGTTTAATTGGATAGATTTTTGAAGCATTGTTTATCTAATTAGTTATGATAAACAAACTATCTGTGATTACGTTTATTATAAAAATTAACTTATTTACCTCTTTAAATTAAAAATGACTACATCACAACAAGTTTTGCAACTGATTCATCAAGTTGCAGAGCATCAAAGTGCTTTTTTGGATTTAGGAAATTGCGCGCTGCAATCACTCCCCAAAGAAACACATACACTTGCACCCCATTTGAAAAAACTGAACTTGGGTAAGTGGTACATCGACACACAAAGTTGGATAGAAAGTTCTTCAAAAATTGCAAGCAATTGCTTTTCAAATCTCAAATTTCTTCAGTCGCTACATAATCTTTCCGAGCTTTATCTATGCGAAAATAAGATTAGCAATGTCGAGTCGCATAGCCTCTCTCAATTGTACAAAAATAATGACAGTTCGCATCAAATCTCCAATCTTAACCTAAGTTCTCTCAAAAACTTGGAAATTCTATTTCTCAATGCCAATAGAATTACCAATTTGGAAATTAAGGATTTGCCTAAGCTAAAGATTTTGGTTTTGGTCGCCGAAGATTTGACTAATGTTGATTTAGAAAACTTACCAGAACTTAATACCCTCATTATCAGCGCAAATCAAGTTACAAAAATAAAAATCAATCAACTTCATAAACTTAAAGAGTTTTATATTTATGCTAACTACCTCACCAATGTAGTTTTGCAACAAATTCCAGAAGTCAGAAGTTTTTACTTAGAAGCAGAGAAAATAAGTAATTTGCAATTAGAAAATTGTAAAAGTTTGGAAATCTTGGACTTGCATACAAGCAAAGCGACCAATATTACTTTTGGTCAGTTACCTTCTTTGCAGGAAATGAGCTTAGTAGCGAACCAACTCACTAATCTGAATATGGAAGAAGTGCCAGACTCTCTATCTTTGGAGATGAAAAACACTCGCTATACCAATCTGCAACTCATTAATAAACAGGCAGTTATCCCAAAACAAGCACAGAAACCCAAAGAAGAGCAAACATCTATTGTTGAAAATGACCAAAGAGTAGGACAGACACCTCGTTTCCAATTGAGTATATAAATCTTTCACAATGATTTGGGTATTTGCTTGATGGTGATAAGCTATTTGGAGCGATATTATTTTATTTATAGATATTTGCAAAAATAAAAATGTAATAGCTCTATGACAACCCTCCAAAAAGTATTTTCGCCAGAGGAATTTAGGCATCAAGCCCATCAGTTAGTGGATATATTGTATGATTATCTTGCAGATGTACAGAACAGCAGTAGCACAAAAGCCATTCCTTTCCAAACACCCGATGAGAATTTGGCATTTTGGGAAGCAGACTTTGCAGAAGGGACAAGCGACAATCTTTCTGATTTTTTTCACAAGGTAATTACACAATCTACACACCTACATCACCCCCGTTACATGGGTCATCAGGTAGGGGTTATTGCTCCTATTACCGCAGTAAGCAGTATGTTGTCCGCATTACTGAATAACGGCATGGCTGTTTATGAGATGGGTTTGGTATCCAATCCCTTAGAAAAAATAGTAACGGATTTGATGGCAAAACGCATAGGGTTTGATGAAAAGGCAGGTGGATTGCTTACTTCTGGGGGTTCTTTGGCAAACTTAACCGCACTATTAGCCGCCAGAGCCAAAAAATCGCCTGATGATATTTGGCAGGAAGGTCATCAACAAAAATTGGCAATAATGGTTTCGGAAGAAGCGCATTACTGCATAGACCGCGCCGCTCGCATCATGGGTTTAGGGGCAAAAGGGGTTATTAAAATTCCCGTGAATGACAAATTTCAAATACGAGCAGACTTATTAGAACAATATTACCAAGAGGCAATCCGCCAAAACTTGCACATCATTGCTATTATTGGTTCTGCTTGTTCTACTTCTACGGGTTCTTATGATGACTTAGAAGCAATTGCCCAATTTGCAAAAGACAAAAACATTTGGTTTCATATAGATGGCGCACACGGAGGGGCAGTAATCTTCTCCGAAAAATACAAATACAAAGTGAAAGGCATAGAAATGGCAGATTCGATTACCATTGATTGGCATAAAATGTTGCTTTGCCCTGCTCTAATTACTGCACTGATATTCAAAGACAACCAAGATTCTTTCCATACTTTCCAACAAAAAGCCCAATATCTTTGGGCAAATCAAACCTCTCAAGATTGGTTTAATTCAGGCAAAAGAACCTTCGAATGTACAAAACTAATGATGAGCTTAAAAGTATATTCCTTGCTTAAATTGCATGGGGAAGAGGCTCTTTCTGAAAATGTTACATATTTGTATGACTTAGCACATAAATTTGTAGAAATAATCTCCCAATATCCTCAATTTGAATTAGGGGTAATGCCAGAAAGTAATATTGTTTGTTTTCGTCTAAAAGATAAAGACAACGTTGAAATTCAGGAAATTAGACAAAAATTATTGCTCCAAGGAAGGTTTTATATCGTACAGACCAAGCTAAAAGAAACCATGTATTTGAGAGTATCACTGATGAATCCTTTGACTACGGAGAGTCATCTAAAAGAATTATTAGATGAAATTTTACAAATTGCCTTTGAAAAGTAAGAGGCTTATCATGAGATTAGTGTACATAACTTGCGGCATTGATGTCTATGGTAGCCCCTGTCGCATGGTCAGCGTAGCCACTTGCCAAGAATACAACCAAAGGCGCAATATCATCTGGCTCGGTCAGTCTATCAAGTGCAATATCGTTCATCGCATAGAGTTCTCCATACTCATCTATAAATCCCTGTGCCATATCAGTTCTGGTAAAACCGGGCGCAATGTTGAATGCCTTTATGCCTTGTTTTCCATAAGCCCTTGCAATAGAGCGAGTAATAGCCACCATGCCACCTTTGGATGCCGCATAAGCAATATATTCTGCGGTATCTCCTCGAAAAGCCGCACGCGAGGTAATATTGATGATTCGTCCTGACTGATGAGGAATAAAATGATTAATGGCTTTTTTGCAAAGCAAACCTGTCGCATGGAGATTTACTGACATGGTAAGTTCCCAATCTCTCATCCACAATTCATCATCTTTGTTGATAGGTGAGCTAATCGCAATACCCGCATTATTCACTAAGACATCTAACTTGCCAAAGTGTTTAATCACATTATCAAATAATTGACTTACTTCATCAGATTTGGACAAGTCAGCCTTAAAAGCAAATGCTTGTTGTGGGTAGGCATTGATGATTTCTAAGGCGGAATGTTCGTGTTGAGAATAGTGAATTGCAACTTTTGCTCCTGATTGGATAAGTCTGAGCGCAATAGCCTTACCAATTCCACGACTTGAACCTGTTACTAAAATATTGCTTTCGTTGAGATTGATATTCATTTTGAGTGGGTAATCATTAGAAATTTTATAGTACAACAATTTACAGCATAAGTAATTGAACAAATTAGCCTTATCACTATGATAATCATTGACTTTATCACTTTTTCAATATTAGACAAAATATCTGGCATAAACAAACCCTATAAAATCTTTTATTTTGGATAAGCTATTCAAACAACAATATTTATATCTATTACGTATGAGTATTTTAAAAGTATAAAAAATAAACAAACAAATGATGAAAGCGGTAATTTGTACAAAATATGGCTCTCCTGAAGTCTTAAAAATAGGCGACGTAGAGAAGCCCACACCGAAGCCTAAAGAAGTTCTTGTAAAAATCATGGCAACTGCGGTCAATTCTGGAGATGTAAGAGTCAGAGGATTGATAGTAGAAGGGTTTATGAAAATCGTTATGCGGTTTGTACTTGGATTTACCAAACCGCGAAAAGCAATCTTAGGCACTGTTTTTTCGGGTGTTGTTGAGCAGATAGGCGAAAACGTTACAAAGTTTAAAGTAGGTGATGAAATCTTTGGAGCAACAGGTTTCAAGTTTGGCACTTATGCCGAATACACCGCCTTAAACGAAGCTGGAAGTCTTATTGTAAAGCCTAAAAATGCCTCTTTTGAGGAAGCCGCCGCTATCATTTTTGGTGGGCAAACAGCTATTTATTTTTTGGAAAAAGTAGGAATAAAGCACAAAACAAATCCTAAAATTTTAGTTATTGGTGCAACAGGGGCTGTCGGTGTGGCGGCTATCCAAATCGCCAAGCACTATCACGCTGACATTACTGCGGTATGTAGTTCTAACGGCGTTGGGATTGTAAGGGACTTAGGCATAAATAATGTAATACTCTATGACAAAGAGGACTTTACAAAATACTCCAAAAAGTTTGATATTATCTTTGATGCAGTTGGGAAGACTAATAAAAGCCAATGCTTGCCCTTACTGGAAAAAGGAGGAGTGTATAAAACAGTTGGAGGATTAGACGTAGCTACTGAAACACAGGAACAATTGTATTTTTTGAAAGAATTGTTTGAACAAGGGAAATATAGTGCTGTGATTGACAAGACATTCCCAATGGAAAAAGTTGTAGAAGCGCATCAATATGTGGACACAGGGCATAAGAAGGGGAACGTAGTGCTAAAAATAAGCCATTAATAAGGATAATTTTATTGAAGTTTTAAAAAAATAGCATTGTTGAAGACAAAATAAAAAAGGTGATAAATCAGGAATAGGCAGAAAATTAATTCAGAAAACTTCTAAAAAAGTTTAGAAAATCTTTTTTAATTTTATGAAAAATAGCAGTTTAACCTCGATTTATCATCTAATTTTCTTAATAATATGACTTCACGACGCGATTTTTTCAAAAAAGCAAGTGCCTTTGGTGTGCTTTCTACAATTTCTCCTGTTTTTGGGGAAGAATTAGAACAAGAGCGACTCATTACTACTGACCTCATAGAAAAAGCCTCTCGCAAGATAGCGCATCTCTCTCCCGAAGAAGCCGCCAAAGATGAAGATTTTTGGTATTGGGTACAAAAGGCTTTCGTGCAATCTCCTAATTTTATCAATTTAGAAAATGGCTATTGCTCTCCTCAGCCTTTGGAAACCATGAACGCGCTTTTCAAAAATATACAACTTATGAACGAACTGCCTTCTTTTTACATGAGAAGAAATCAAAATCCTGATAGAGAAGAAGTTAAAAAGCAATTGGCAAAATTAGCGGGCGTGTCGTCTGAAGAAATTATGATTACTCGCAATACTACGGAGGCATTGGAAACAATTATTTTTGGTTTGCAAACTTTGAAAGAGGGCGATGAAGTGATTATGACCAACCAAGATTATGGAAGTATGTTAGAGGCGTTTTATCTAAGAGCAAGGAGATATGGCTCTAAGAACGTGATTATTTCCCTCCCTCTTCACCCCAAAAGCAATAAAGAAATTGTGGATTGTTATGAAAAAGCGATTACTCCACGCACCAAAGTCATCTTAGTTACGCACATGATAAACCTAACGGGGCAAATCCTTCCCGTCAGAGAAATTGCAGAAATGGCTCATTCCAAAGGAATTGAGATTATTTCTGATTCGGCTCATGCTTTTGCCCATATAGATTTTAAGATTCCAGACTTACAATGTGATTATTTTGGGACAAGTTTGCACAAATGGTTAAGTACGCCTCTTGGTGCAGGAATGATGTATATTAAAAAAGATAAAATCAAGAATATCTGGGGTTTATACGGAGAAACGGGTTTTGCTGATGACGATATCCGCAAGTTTGAACGCATAGGAACTCATCCTTGTTGGACAAATTTGACTATTTCTAATGCCATTCGTTTTCATCATGCGATTGGCGCAAAAAGAAAAGAAGCACGCTTGCGTTACCTCAAAAATTACTGGGCAGAAAAACTAAAAAATAACCCTAAAATTTTGATTAACGTGCCATTGGAAGCTGAACGCTCTTGTGGACTTGGTAATGTGGCAGTGATTGGAAAAACTCCTACGCAACTCGCTGATATTTTGTACGATAAGTATAGAATATTTACCGTAGGTATTGAAACAGAAGCAGTTAATGGTATTCGGGTAACTCCTCATTTATATACAACTTTGGAAGAGTTAGATGCTTTTGTCAAAGCTATGGAAGAAATAGCAAAAACATAAAAATAGTTACTCTTTTTGGCTCAATATGAAATATCGCAAAAAGAGTAACTAAAGAATAAAAACATTTTTAGCTTACTGTCGCTCCATTCATCACTGCTTCGCTTGGGTGCAGGAAGCGCAACTTACCATTTCCGTCTAAGGCAGTGAGAATCATTCCCTTAGATTCTATGCCACGAATTACCCTTGGTGCCAAGTTTGCCAAAAGTGTAATCTGCTTGCCGATAATTTCCTCTGGTTTGAAGTGTTCTGCAATTCCGCTTACCACAATTCTGGTGTCTATGCCTGTATCCAAAGTCAGTTTCAAGAGTTTATCTGCTTTTGCTACCTTTTCTGCTGCCAGAATCGTAGCTATACGAATATCTAACTTGCTGAAATCGTCATAGTTAATCAATTCTTTTTGAGGAACGACACTTTGGTTGTTGGTTGGTTGTTGTTGATTGTTGGTTGTTTGAGATTGTTTGATATTGTTTGAAATTGTTGTTTCTTGATTATTGTTAATTGGTAATTGTTTATTGTTAATTGTCAATTTTTGTATTTGTTTCTCGATAACGTCATCTTCTATTTTTTCAAAAAGGAGTTCTATTTTGGTAATGGTGGTACCTACTTTCACCAAATCTGCTTTCTTTGCTTCGTCCCAACTTGCTTTTCCGTCTAAACTCAACATCTTTTCCAATTTTTCAGCAGTTCTTGGCAAAAATGGTTTAGAGAGAATACTCAGATTACCAATGATTTGCAAAGAAATATTCATGATTGTTCCTACTCTTTCAGGATTGTCTTTGATTTTCCAAGGCTCGGTATCTGCCAAGTATTTATTGCCCAAACGCGCCACATTCATCACTTCGGCAAGTGCGTCCCTGAATCGGAAATTTTTGATTAAATCACCAATTTTATCAGGATAAGTAATCAATTCAGCTAAAACGGATTTATCGTATTCTGTTAGCTCTCCCAAAGGCGGAACTATACCATTGTTATATTTGAAAATCAAGTTGTTAGGGCGATTAACGAAGTTGCCAAAAATAGCAACCAACTCATTGTTATTGCGCGCTTGGTAGTCTTTCCAAGTAAACTCACTGTCCTTGGTTTCGGGCAAGATAGAACCCAAAACATAGCGCAGAACATCTTGTTTATCAGGAAATTCGTCCAAATATTCGTGTAGCCACACCGCCCAATTTCGTGAAGTAGAAAGTTTATCGCCTTCTAAGTTCAAAAACTCATTGGCGGGAACATTGGTTGGCAAAATAAATGCTCCATGCGCCTTTAAAATAATTGGAAAAATAATGCAATGGAATACGATATTGTCTTTACCTACGAAGTGATATAGCTCTGTATCAGGACTTTTCCAATAATCTTCCCAATTTTTACCGTTTTGCTTTGCCCATTCTCTGGTCGCAGAAATGTAGCCAATCGGAGCGTCCAACCATACGTACAGCACCTTGCCCTCTGCACCTTCCAAAGGCACAGGAATCCCCCAATCCAAGTCGCGCGTCATGGAACGTGCTTGCAGTCCACCTTCTATCCAAGACTTGCACTGCCCGTAAACGTTTGTTTTCCAAGTATTTTGCTTTTCTTTGACTATCCATTCTTTTAGCCAGTCCTCGTATTTGTTCATAGGCAAATACCAATGTTTAGTCTTTTTCAAGACGGGCTTGCTCCCGCTTAGGGTCGAGCGAGGATTAATTAAGTCTGTGGGACTGAGCGAACTGCCGCACTTTTCACACTGGTCGCCGTAGGCATTTTCATTGCCGCATTTTGGGCAAGTCCCCATGATGTAGCGGTCAGCCAGAAATTGCGTGGCAACCTCGTCAAAATATTGCTTTGATTCCAAAACTTCAAACTCTCCTTTTTCATGCAGTCGCAAGAAAATTGCTTGGGAAGTTTCCGTATGAATCTGCTCGGAGGTGCGGTGATAGATGTCAAAAGCAATCCCAAACCGCTCAAAAGCAGATTTCATGATGTTGTGGTACTTGTCTATGATAGCCTTGGGCGTAGTGCCTTCTTTTTTTGCTTTGATGGTGATAGCCGCCCCGTATTCGTCGCTTCCGCACACGTACACCACGTCTTCTCCGCGCAGGCGAAGGTAGCGCACGAAAATATCGGCAGGGAGGTACGCACCCGCAATATGCCCTATGTGCAAGGGACCGTTGGCGTAAGGTAAGGCAGAGGTAACTGTATATCTTTTTGGCATATCTTATTTCTAATGATGAATTATAAATTATTAATTATGAATGAAATACAATGTTTTTCATAATTATAAAAAGCAAATTTATTGAAAATTAGTTTGGGAAACAAAGAAAAGAGCCTTGGAGAAATTAGATTTGATATTTCTCCAACAGTATCTCAAACATTAGTGAATACGGCTGATTTCTCTGGGTAAACTGTCTTAATTTTTCTCTTTCTTGTTCATTCATAGACCTACCATTTTCTTGAATTTGATTTTGCTGAATTTTAATCAGTTCTTGATGAAAACGTTTTAAGGCGATACCTCTCAAATAGTCTAATTTTCCGCTGTCTAATTTATATTTTTGGATAGTCCTAAGACCTAAAATAGAGTTATTCTTGGAGCTAATTACCTCATCTTCGAAAGTCAAATGAGTTTTTATTTCCTCGTCTGTATGCCTACAAGGGTTAAGCACATCACTTGTGTCTATTATCCTATTAGGCAATTTATCATTACAATTATCACAAGCTAAATACAAGTTTGTCCACTCAAAGGCAAGTTCCTTATTTTCTACAACTTCTATAAAATGGTCAATTTCCTTTGGAGTGCCTTTGAGCATGGTTTCGCAATAGAAACACTTATGAAAACTCATTGCCCCTAATAATACATGGATTTCTAAATGTCCATATTTGGAATTATCAGGTCGTTCTCTGCCACTTTCTATGAATTTTTTTGTCCATTCCTCTTTCTTTTTTGATAAGATAGAAGGTTCAGTTAGCCTGTCTATGTGCCTCATTTTTACCTTGCTGTAATTTCTTGTAATAACTTATCTACTTCAAAATAAGCAAAATAGGTAGGATTAATAGTTCTCAATTTTGCTTCTGCTTCTGTGCGTTTGGTTTGGTTGCCTTCTTTAATTGCCTTTTTCCTTTCCTTCATCAAGTCCTCTACTTCTTTGCTAAAAGGTGAAGTTTCTCCAAAAGCGGGAGAAAGTAAAATTTCTTCTACTGGCATATTGGCATACATCTCTGTTTCATCTTCGATAGTGCAGTGGTCGCCTTGTGATTTGCAAACATAAACCTTTGCATTTTTTACAGAAGAAACAATGAAAGGAGAGTGCGTTGTGAGTATAATTTGTAAATTAGGAAAAATACTTAAAATATTGGAAATGAAGGTCTTTTGCCATTTTGGGTGTAGGTGCGTTTCTGCTTCATCTATCAATAATAAACCTTCAGTTTCACAAACCGTTTCAATAGGCGTTTCTAATAAAGTATGCAGTGCATACATTTTTCCAAGCAAAGAAACTAAACGCTGAATCAAATACAAATTACCACTGCTTAACTTATCAAGGGTAATTTCTACGCCATTCTGATTGATAATAGGTTGTAAATCAGTGCGATTTACATAAGCTAATTCACCATCGTTTAGGCTAATTTTAATGATTCTTTTTAAAGTTTCGTATAATAATTCTCCGCCATGTTTTTCCTTTGGACTTTCACTTGAACGCAGATAATCAAAATAACAAATTAATTGCGTAAGTTCTACATTATGATAGTAACCTTCTAAATTATTTATTCTGTCTTTACTTGGCTGAATAACTCCTTGATTTTGAGGAATATCAAAAGTACCAATTAAAGATTTTGAACCCCAATAATGGACAATCGAGTTCAATTTTAGACTTTTTATAATATTTGTGGTATCATTATGATTTGAAAGTAATTGTCCTAAATAAAAACCAATATTGTCTTTATGAATATAATTTGTTTGTAGCCTTTTATATATATCTTGTCTGCTTCCTAATATTTGATGCTTTAAATCTAAAAATTTCATGGTTGAGGATACTTTAAAAATAGATTTATGGCGTAAAATATCTCGTTCCAAGAAAAAAAAATTTCCTCCTAATAACCAACGAATCGCATCTAAAATAATAGTCTTCCCTGTCCCATTTTCGCCTGTGATGATGGTAACGGGAGGGTGTTTTTCATCATCACTTTCTGTAATGAAATCTATTTTCCCTTCTATGAAAGTGCCAATATTTTGGAGTTCTAAGCTATAAATTCTCATTGCTTCGTTTTGTTTTAAGCAAAAGTATGAAATAAATTGGAATTTACTAAATTTTAGCTTAAGACACAAACTAAAAGCGAGGTAAAAATGGGTATATAGAGCTAAAATCTCTGATAAGAAATATTTGATTTATCACCTTCTAATGACTCTACCTGAACCTCCCATGCAACTAATTCTTATTTATCCATGTTCTAATTAGAAAAAAACTTAGATATGGAATCCTCATTAGAAAAATACCATCCTATCAATTGTGATTATTATGATGTGCTTTTAGAGAAAGCAATGCTCAAATCTTATTGTAAAATACAATATTTTACTGATTTACATGAATTTATGACGGTGAATGCTGTCATCAAAGACATTTTTACAAAAAACGGGGAAGAGTTTATGCTTTTGGCTACAGATGAAGTGATTCGCTTAGATAGATTGGTGAGTATCAATGGGGAACTTACTCCTCACCACGCCAGTATTAATGACTTTAGTTGTGATTGCTAAAAAAATATCAAAATCCATTCGTATTAAATACAAATAGATTTTGATATTTTATGTTAATTCTCGGTGTACCAATCCTTTATGCCATCGCTTCTTTCACTCTTTGGGCGGCATCTTTGAGTAGAATAGCTGGAGTGATTTTTAGTCCTGACTCTGCTAAGATTTTAGCTCCTTCTTCTGCATTAGTTCCTTGTAAGCGCACAATGATAGGAACTTTGATATCGCCAATTTTCTTATAAGCCTCTACAACACCGTTGGCAACTCTATCACAGCGTACAATACCTCCAAAGATATTAATCAGGATAGCTTTTACATTGGGGTCTTTGAGAATGATACGAAATCCTGCTTCTACTGTCTGTGCATTAGCTCCACCACCCACATCAAGGAAGTTAGCGGGTTCGCCACCAGAAAGTTTGATGATGTCCATGGTAGCCATAGCAAGACCAGCACCATTGACCATACAACCTACGTTACCATCTAACTTGACATAATTTAGTCCTGAAGCAGAGGCTTCTACTTCTAAGGGGTCTTCTTCTGCCAAATCTCTCATGTCTGAAAGTTCCTTATGACGGAAAAGAGAATTATCGTCTAAGTTTACTTTTGCATCTACGGCAAGTATTTTATTATCAGATGTTTTTAGTACGGGATTGATTTCAAATAATGATGCATCTATACTTTCGTATGCCTTATAAAGGGCAAAAAGGAACTTGACCATATCTTTGAAAGCATTACCCTCTAAACCAAAGGCAAAGGCAATCTTGCGTGCTTGGAAAGGTTGTAATCCTACGCTTGGGTCTATCCATTCTTTGATAATTTTCTCTGGTGTATCATGGGCTACGGCTTCTATATCCATGCCGCCTTCTGTACTTGCGATGATGACATTGCAACCTTTGGCTCTGTCGAGCATGATACTCAAATAATATTCTTTAGGTTGAGAATCCCCCGGATAATATACATCTTCGGCTATCAAGATTTTATGTACTTTTTTGCCTTCAGGACCTGTTTGAGGAGTTACTAACTGCATTCCTAAGATTTGCTTAGAAAGCTCTGTAACTTGGTCGTAGCTTTTGGCTAACTTAATACCTCCTCCTTTGCCTCTACCGCCAGCATGAATCTGAGCCTTGATAACGAACCACTTAGTTCCCGTTTCTGTATTCAACTGACGAGCGGCTTCTACAGCGGCTTGTGGTGTAGTAGCTACTATGCCTTCTTGCACTCTTACGCCGTAGCTTTTTAATATTTCTTTTGCTTGGTACTCGTGAATGTTCATTTTGAGAGAATGAATTTATAAATATTAATAACTGCTATTTTGAATTGTTCTCAAAAATAATTAAATTGTACAGGAATAATACATTCTACAAAAAAATTATTTTAAATATATGCTAACTTCTCTGAATGTCATCTTGCTATCCATGATTTATTTTTGAGTTTTGTAATTCCTCACTTTTTTATCACTGCGATTACTTCTATCTCGACTAAGATATCGGGGTGAAATAATGCCTGAACACCTAATAGTGTATTGGCAGGCGGATAAGTAGGCGAAAGATATTGGCTACGTACTTCTCTCAAGATAGCGATTTGCTCTGGTTGATAGTTCACAATATAAGTAGTCATCTTTACTACATCTTTGAACTCTGCCCCCACTGCCTTAAGTGCTATTTTGATATTTTCATATACTTGTTGGATTTGGATTTTGAGGTCTCCTTTGCCTACTACCTCTCCCTTCTGATTAGTAGGTACTTGTCCTGCTATATAGACGGTCTTGCCTCCTTCGGAAGTAACTATATGCGTATAACCTCTGGGGGTAGAAAGCTCAGGAGGGTTAATAAATTCTTTTTTCTGAGCCGATAGCGTTAAAGAAATACATACAAAAAATAATAATAAACAACTGATTTTCATATATTTATTTGCTTTTAAATTTATGCAATTGTAATTCATCTAACAAAGATACTATAAAATTTTGATTGTGAGCATACCAATAAGGACAAGTTTAGGCTTGATATGCTACTAATGAGAGAATGTGAACTACACAATCATACATACCTCTAAAAAGCAGGAAATCACTGTTTTTCGGGATTTACGAACCTTCCTTGGAAAAGAATAGTGCCAGAGTAACCATCACAGATAAAAAATAAAAAAGGGCGATTGAACTTTACTTCTTTTACTGATGCGCCCCCACGCTCGTCGAATACCACTGCCGTAGCGGAAGCGGCTTCTACGCCTTCTTCGTTTACGTCTAAAAAAGTTTTGTGGAAAATCTCATCTATTCGCAGAAAATTACTGGCTGTAATACCCGAAAAGTCAGCATTTTCCTCTACATCAAAAGCATATTTCAGTCCCAAATTTATTAATAAAGATTTGATTGGTAATGTAATATCCATCTTGAAGCGTGGCAGGGATAAGTGTATTTCTTGTGATTCAAAATTTGTTTTTTCTATAAGTAAGTCATCAATAGAAAACATAAAGTTAGATTGGTAAAAATCAGAAGTGAGTTGTTGTTCTAAATTTTGCAGGGATAGATTGGATTTTGGCATCACAAAAGTCATGTATTGCATATCGGAAAATGGCAAAACAATACTCTCAAAATTTTCTGCTTGCCAGTAAAAAATCTCGCTTTTTTGGTTCATAAAAGCCGTTTTTACTTCTTTTTGCTTAGTAAAGAATACGCCATCTTTGATGTTTTGTTCCTCAAAAGGGCTTAACCATTTCGCATTGAAATACAAAGTATTAGTAATCACAAGACGGGTAAGATTAGAAAGGCTATTAGGCGGGATAAGTACAGTGATTTTTTCTTTGGTTTGTTCTTTCGCCCATTGATTAATTTGTTTTTCTGTTTCTATTATATCATTCTTAAAATCAACTAATTGTACTTTATTTGCAAAGGAATTTACCAATATATCTTGATAGGTTTGTTGAATCCGAAACTGCTTGTCCAGCCAAATGGCATTTGCAATTTTTGTTTGGGTAATTTCAGTATCCCTTACAAGACTTTGGGAAAATAGTGCATAATTTTTATGAAATTTAGGAGTGTTTTGGAAGTTAAAAACCTGCTCAAATTGGGTAGCTGTCTTATTTTTTGCACCCCAATATGCCATTGAAAGTGCATTGGAAAGGGAAAGAGGAGAAAAAACAAAATTGTCATTGTCAGTATTTTTCTCTGTCCAAAGCTGATAAATATTCAATCCAAACTTATTATTGTCTTTAGCAAAATCTTCTTTGGCTTGGGCAAGAACAATTTGCATACAGAAGCACAATAACAAAAGCAAAATCGCACTCTTTTTTTTCATGTTCTAAAAATAGTATCTTGTATTTCTTTGAACGTAGTTTTAGGACTTAAGTTTGGGGAATAATTATTGTAAAATATGCTTAAGTAATTTAACTTTTCTAAGCGTTCTTTGTATTAAAGTCCCATTGGGGACTTCCAGTCTGGGACGATATATTTGTAGAAAATGGAATTTTAGCACAA